>JAHDCN010000221.1 GCA_020629815.1 Verrucomicrobiota bacterium | reverse complement strand
CCACCGCTTCGCTACGCGGGCAAGTGGTTTTTTCAATCCGGGAAAATCAGGAAATTCCTGCGAGATCGGTGAAATAGAGAAAGTTCTCCTCATCAATGGAAGCGTCGACTCCTGCCTGTTGCCATTGACCTTCTTCGTCGGGTGATCCCGGCTCCCTTCCGAAGCGGATTGAAATGTGCGTATCGTCGTCGATTCGTGCTGCAAGGCCGGGCAAAAGTCGTCCCACAGCGTCTGGCCTTCGTCCTTGCTGATGCAGCTTCGGATCGTCAAACCCCTGATTTGGATCGATCATGGAAATTGCAACAATTCGGCCTGCGAATTCGCTGCCGCGGCAGAGCGGTAAACCGGTTTTCTCCTCGAAGTCTTCGATCTCAAAACGGTGAATTTCACCAAAGACCCGGCCGGAACGGAGTGAATTAATTTCCAGCGGCAGTTTGATTTTTTTAAAAAATGAGGGCTCGCCGACGAGAAGGTTCGCTTGGAAATCCAGAGCCAGTTTTGCCAGTAACTCGGAGTCTTCCCGAAGAGAAAAGGAGCGGCTAACGATCGATCCGCTTGCTAACAGAGGTGCCCAGAAACTGTAGAGGGAGCCTGCCGCCGTAGATGGCGCTGCTTCGGAAAATAGCACGTCTTTCGCCTTCAGGTAATTGCCTGCATTGATTTGCAGGGCATTGCGGAACAGCTGGCGCGACGTAAGAAACTCCGCAGGCTCGCCGGGTTTGGGGATCATCCCCCAGGCCTCACGGTCGGTTTCCGCTTTGGCAAAATCCAAACGCCAATTGGTCACCCGGGCAGGCTCCAGTGCCGCCCGCATTCGCTCCATCGACAACACGCCTGACCCTGGTGAGGCAAGAACGGTTGCCATATCAATAAAGGTCGCTTCTTCGCCGGGCCAGTAATCGATGAAATGCGGAATGAAAGCCTTGCTCGAAATGATCGTTTGAATCCCGAGGGGAGCGACAGACTTGGCCACCTTCTCCATTTCTTCACCCTCCATCGTGAAAGGCAAATATACCGGGACTTTTCCGGCGAGGAATAAACCCAGTCCAATCACATTGGGTGTAGGGCCGGGCGGCAGCATGATGCCGACGCGGTCGCCCTCGGGAGGCTCAGACATCCAGCGTCTTGCCAGAGCAGTGGCCAAACCAAGAGTTTGAGACCGCGTCCAGATGCGCGGGTCGCGCTTGCCCTGCTCGATCAGGAAGGGCTTCTTTCTGCCCTTTTTCAATGCCCGAACCACAGCCGTTTCCAGCGGGGCTTCCAGTTCGCGGCGTGCGTCGAAGGCATCGATCGAAGTTTCCCACAAGCGTTCCCGAATCAACTCTCTTGTCGCTTCCTCTGCAGGGATTTCCTTTCCGAAAGCAACCTGCAGTGGGCAGAAGAAGGATTTGGGCCATTTCTTGAAATAGCAGTCTCGCTCGAAGGAAAAGATCGATGGCCAAAGCCCGTCCATGTAGACTGGCACGACCGGGCGTTTGGCTTTCCTGACAATGAGCTCGAATCCCTTTTTCAGTTCCCCCGGCATACCGGTTCGCGTCAATTCGCCTTCCGGGAATATGCAGACGAGGTCGCCTTCCTGCAGGGCTTCGACGGTTTTGAGAATTGCCTCTTTTGGCCGGGACTGACGGATGGGTATGGCGCCGAACAGTTTCAGAAACCAGCCAATCGCTCCGATCTCCGCGTATTTGGCCATCACGATAAAACGCACCGGACGTGGCGAAGTCAGGTAGATGATGAAGGAGTCGATGTAGCTGACGTGATTGCTGACCAGAAGCACGCCCCCGTGGGTCGGGACATTTTCCAAACCGATGCGTTTTGGTCGATAAATCAACCAAGTGATCGGCAGGAGTGTGATTCGAAAAAACAGCTGAGCCAGGAACTTCATCAATGTGCAGAAAAACAGGGTCCCAAAGCGGAAAATGGGCCTGTTCTGGCGGGGGGAAGGGAAAGCATACCCTGTTTGGTCAGAGACTCAACCCTGTTAGGTCAGTGACCTAACCCTGTTGGGTGCCCCACAAATCAGCCAAAAACCACGGTCCGATTGGCATGCACCAAAGTGCGGCGCTTGAGGTGCAGCCAGACGCCGCGACTCAACACGGTTTGCTCCAAGTCACGGCCTTTCCGGATGAAATCTTTCACCGAATCCCGGTGGGAAACCTGAGTCACGCCTTGAGCAATGATGGGCCCTTCGTCGAGATCCTCGGTCACGTAGTGACTGGTCGCTCCGATAATTTTCACGCCGCGTTTCCAGGCGGAGTGATACGGCTTCGCTCCCGGGAAAGCAGGCAAAAAGGAGTGATGGATGTTGATGATCCGATTCGGAAAGGCATCGACCATCTGCGAGCTGAGAATCTGCATGTAGCGGGCCAGCACAACTGTCTCGACACCGTGGTCATTGAGCAGATCGATCTCTTTTTTCTCCTGGGCCTGCTTGGTTTCTTTGGTGATCGGAAACAAATGAAACGGAATGCCGAATCGATCCGCAGCCGGTTTCAGATCTTCCCGGTTACTGATGATCAAAGGCACTTCCATTGGCAGCTCGCCGCTCTCTTGACGCGATAGCAGGTCGTAGATGCAGTGGTTATCCCGGGTTACGAAGATTGCCACCTTGGGCTTCACATCGGAGAAATGAAGCTTCCAGTCCATCTCGAACTTTTCCGCTAATGGCGCAAATGCCTGGG
The DNA here is from genome assembly GCA_020629815.1 of Verrucomicrobiota bacterium. Lineage (GTDB taxonomy): Bacteria > Verrucomicrobiota > Verrucomicrobiia > Verrucomicrobiales > DEV007 > Arctic95D-9. The sequence goes on along the minus strand of JAHDCN010000221.1, from coordinate 2,510 downwards.
CAATGTCTTCGCGGGAGATGCCGAAACCGGCGACTTCCCATTCCAGCCGCATAAAAAACTGGTTCTCGCCCGGATCTACGTGTTGATCGACATCGACGATGTTGCCCGAATTTTCGTAAAGGAAGTGAGAAACTTCAGAAACGATCCCCGGTCGGTCGGGGCAGGCGATGAGGAGAATGGCGGTCGGGCGGGAGCTTTCCATGAAAGTATCTGGACCCGGCTTCGTCTGATCCACCGGAATGGTCGGTGCATAAAAATGGTGCTCGAGGGGGGGATCGAACCCCCACGGGTTGCCCCACAGGATCCTTAATCCTGCGCGTCTACCAATTCCGCCACCCGAGCATATTGAAATTTCTCAAAAAACTTTGAGCTTCGTTTGGCGCGAAGGGCAAATGTGTAATTTCGATTTACTGTTTTCGCAAGCATTTCTTTTACTGACTCTATCCTCTGTTTGACTCTGAATTTTGAACTCTTCCTGTCTCATTGTAATCCCGGCCCGGAATGAAGAAGCCTGTCTGCCGGAGACCCTGACCGAACTGCTTGAAGTTCTGCCGGAAAACTGTCGCATCGCTGTGGGTTTAAATGCCTGCACCGATGAATCGGCAGCTGCCTGCGATGCCTATCCCGCGTTTGTCGGTGAAACGGATGAAGCGGGCTACGGTCACGGGTGTGTCGCCGCGATCGAGGCAGCTGCACGGGCAGGATTCGAAGCGGATGCGTATCTGTTCTTCGCTGCAGACGGAGCCAATTCACCGGAGGATGCGTTGCGCTTGATTGCTGAGTTTGAAAATGACCCGACGAAACGGTTTGTTCTCGGATTACGGCGATTTCGCCTGGGGAGTTGGTTGAATGAATTTGGCCGGGCTTTGCCGAATCTAATCCTCGGCCTCGTTTGCCGCATACTGGGTGGTCAATTCTTTCACGACCTTGGGCCATTGCGCCTGATCGAGCGGCGACTGTTTGAAGAAATGCAGCTAAAGGAAATGGTTTGGGGCTGGACCATCGAGGCACAAATCCGGGCGGCACAATTGGGTGAAAACATCGTTTCCCTGCCGGTGGAGGAGCACCCCCGTCGCGCGGGGGAACAGAAAGTGAGTGGAGTCTCGCTGATTCGGTCGTCCCAAATCGGCTGGGAAATTGCCAAAGCCGGATGGCGGACGCGGTTTCGAAAAGAATAAAATCTGTAAGAAACTTTATGGTTCACCCGTAATTTAATCGTCTATGGAATCGCGAACCCTGCTTCTTGTAATGGCGCTGCTTTCTCTCGCAGCTTCCGGCTTTGCTCAACGCCAGACCGGAGAGGATGCCTTCCATCGCTTTGATAAAGACAAAGATGGTGTGGTGACGGCTCAGGAATTGCCGAGTGCGAAAATTCGCGAACGCTTTGATCAGGACGGAGACGGCAAAGTTACTTTGGCGGAGTTTCGCAAGTCGACTGGTATGCCTGAGCCATCCCCTGGCGAAGAGGACGAAGACGCGGGTGAACACAATGAAGCTCTGGCTGGAGTCGATGAATACATCAAGAAAGCCGACAAGAACGGTGATGGTCAGTTGTCCAAGGACGAGGCTGGACACGAGTCATGGTTCAACCGACTCGATCGCAATGGCGACGGAGTGATCGGCAAAGTTGAAATTGGAGTCGTGCGTGCCCTGGTAAAGCAGTTCGGCGAGCGCGGAATCGACATGGACGCGCCGTAGATTACTGAAGAGGAGGTCGCCAAGGTGACCAGTGGCCCGGAAATCCTGAAGGCGGGCGACGTCGGAGTCGGACGGATGATTCCGGATTTTTCCTTCACGGATATCGAAGGCAAGGAGCACCAGCTTTCCAGTGTAAAGCAGAGCAAAGCAGTCGTGTTTGCGATGACCAGCGCCACCTGTCCGGTGAGCAAGCGCCTTCTGCCGACTCTGGCAAAAATGCAGCCGGAGCTGTCGAAACAGGGAATCTCGCTGGTGCTGGTGAATGCCTTTGGCAGCGAGAAGGAAGAGGACATCCGCAAGCAACTGGCCGCGCAGAAGATGACGGTTCCCTATGTGCACGATGCGGACAAAACGGTTTCCCGGGCTCTCGACGCCACGACCACTACCGAAGTCTTCCTGATCGATAACAAGCAAACGCTGATTTATCGCGGTGCGATCGATGATCAATACGGAATCGACTACAGCCTCGATGAGGCTCGGCATCATTACCTGCAAGACGCAGTCGACGCCTTTCTGAAACAGGAAGTTCCTGCCATTGCCGCCACCATGGCTCCCGGCTGTGAACTGAATCTCGGCAAAGACGGAGAGAAATCGCTCACCTCCACTGGCATCACCTACCACAAGGATGTGTCGCGGATTCTGCAGCGCAATTGCCTGCAGTGTCACAACGAGGGCGGCATCGCTCCGTTTTCGCTCGAATACTTTGACGAAGTCAGCGACCGCGCCCGGGTGATCAAGCGTGTCGTATCCGAAGGCACCATGCCGCCGTGGTTTGCCGCTGCTCCCGCCGATGGAAAGCCCAGCAAGTGGGC
>JAHDCN010000220.1 GCA_020629815.1 Verrucomicrobiota bacterium | reverse complement strand
GAGTGTGTCTCCTGTCATCACTCGACTTTTTCCCTGTGGGCCCGAGAGCTCGCTTTTGACCGTGGTCTCGTCTTGAATATCGAGGAATTAAAACAGGACCGAAAGTGGGTGCTGGAGCAATTTCTCAGGGATCGACAACCGAATCCGGAGAACCCCAAGGACGTCGTGAAAGAAGGGGAATTGAACGGGGATCGAAATGTCGAAGGGATGGCGCAGTATCTTCTTTCGCCATCCGCAGACTTTTTGTCGGAGGAGCAGCGCAGCGAACTGAAGAAAGTCGCGTTGCGTAATCGCGACGAAAGCGGCTACTGGGATCCGGGTGGTCAGCTTCCGATGCAAAAACGTCCCAAGCCGGAGACCCGATCTGTTTCCCGGCTCTGGATCGAATTGGCGAACGGTATCGAGAGCGAAGGCGCTCATGATTTTGCGGATGCGAAAACTACCGAGTGGTTCGCTATGAAGGCCATCGCGGATGACGGCACATCACTGGATGCTTTGCTCGCCCGCCAAAATGAGGGCGGCAGTTGGAGCTGGATCGATGGTGAGAAAGGAAGCCCGACCGCTACCGGTCAGGCCCTTCTTGCTCTGGGACGATTGGGAAAGGGACAAACCGAAGCTGCTCAAAGTGCCCGGAAGTGGTTACTGACTTCGCAGCAGGAAAACGGCAGTTGGAAAACCTTCAGCACCAAGCGGCGTGAACGCTCCGGCCGAATATCTAATTTTTGGGGCACCACCTGGGCGGTGATTGGTTTGCTGGAGTCTGTGAAGCCGCACTAGATCTTCTTCAGCAGCGCATAGTACATCTGGCGGCAGTGCTTGTACTTGGTTCGCTTAGAAAGAATGGCGGCACTTTTTTCGTAGGAGCCCCATTTCACAATCTCGATGTCCACGTAGCGGGCACCCCAGTTGTTCATCATGCGCAGCGAGGGCATGTAAAGATCGATAGTGTCGGTGCCGGCGAGTGCGCTGCCGTAGTCGTCGATCTCATAGAGTCCTTCGCGTCCGACAATGCGGAACTGGGTGCCGACTGGAAAACGCGACCAATCGGAGGCGGCGCTTCGAATGCTGCCATAACGAAGCCGCGTGCCGAGAGCGTTCTTCATGTAGGGAGCGCCTTTTTCGTATTCGAGGTGGCAGTAGGCGGTAGTGCGAACGGTTCGACGGTTTTTACTCTTGAGGATACTGGGTTTCTTAGTGTCCGACGGAGTGGCAATCGCCTGCTTCCAAAAGTCAGCAAATGATTGGGGTTCTGTAGTCGTGCAGGAGCACAGGGAAGCGGACAAAGCCGCGAGGAACAGGGAGGCAAGGTATTTCATATCTTGAGGGATCGGATACGAATTAGCCGCATTTCTCCAAATCGCGAGCAGAAATTTCAGAGATTTTCTGTTTTTCAGAATGAGTGAATGAGCTGGGAGATTACCAATCTGGTGGTGCTGAGTGTGGATCTCCTCCGCAAAAGCGCTCTTTCGCTGTTCCGATTTGCCGTTAGCTTGACCCATGAAGAAGACGGACCGCCGTTATTTCCTCCAGTCTGCCGGAGCCACACTGGCTTTGCCGGTTTTGCATTCTCTGTTGCCGACGGCATTGGGAACGGGAGTAGCCCTCGGGGCGGCCAAAACTCAGGGCGGAGCGTCACCACGACGACTGGCCGCGATTGGCAACCTGCTGGGATTTCAAACGCCCTACCTGTTTCCGAAGACAACCGGCAAAGACTACGAGTCGACAAAACTTCTCAAGCCACTGGAAAAGGTTCGCGACGTAATGACCTTGTATCGCGGGCTCGATCACGGCGTGAAGGGCGGACACTTTGCGGTGCATTCCTTTCTGACTGGTATCCTGCAGATGGATGCCAAAGGCATGCCGGACGGCAACATCAGTCTGGATCAACTGGCAGCGGAATCGATTGGCGGAGCAACCCGGTTTCGTTCGCTGACGGTCGGATCAGAAAGCGGAATCCACGGCGGCTGCATGATGTGCTGGACTCGTTCCGGAACGCGTGTTCCTCCGATCACCGGACCGCGTGCGTTGTTTGCCAAACTATTCATCAAAGAATCAGCCAACGACCTGGCGCGGGTGAAAGACCGTCATTCTCTGCAGGGCTCAATTCTGGATGCGATGCGCAGCGACGCCAAAGCGCTCGACCGTCGACTGGATCGCGAAGATCGCGATAAACTGGAAGAATACCTAACCTCGGTTCGTGAGGTAGAGCAGCAGCTGCAGCTCAGTGAGCAGTGGGCGGATGTGCCGAAGCCGGATGCTCCATTCGACCAGCCTTCCGACCGCAATATGGTTGAGGACTTGCCGCTGCTGTATGATTTGCTTGTATTGGCGCTGCAAACGGATTCCACCCGGATTGCGACTCTGGAAATCGGTGGCGATTTTCTTCCATCGGATCTTGGCGTTCAGGGCGGCTACCACGGCCTGAGTCACCACGGCAAAAAGCAGGATGCGATTGATAAATTGCTGGTCATCGAGGAATACCAGCTGAAGCACTTTGCCCGTTTTCTGGAAAAAATGGGCGGCATTCAGGATGGCGACGGAACCCTGCTGGACCATACCGCCGTGTTGTTTGGCTCTGGAATGGGAGATGCCAATATTCACTCCAACTACGATCTGCCGGTGATGCTGGCCGGGGGTGGTTACGATCACGGCGAATACAAGAATTTCACCGGGCCGAAGAAGGAGCGGCAGCGCTTGTGTAACTTGTTCGTGAAAGTGCTGCAGGACTTTGGTCTGGAGCGAGACACCTTCGGTAACAGCGACGGCGTGATCGTTTAGAATCGAAACGTGATCAGTGGCAATGGCGAAGAATGTGATTACCGCTCTGGTGCTGTCGGCGTTTTGCGCAGTGGCATTCGCGGAGCCGCATCCCGGAGATGTGTTTATCGGCAAGTATTGCCTGGAGTGTCACGATGACCTGTCTGAAAAAGGCAACCGCTCGTTTGAAGAGTTACTGTTTCCTCTGTCCGACCGCGCGGGGATCATCGAGGTGCAGGATATCATCGACCAACTGAACCTCGGAGAGATGCCGCCGAAAAAAGCGGAACAACCATCGGATGAGGAGCGGGCTGCTGCGGTTGCGGCGTTGACCAAAGAAGTGCAGGCAGCTCATGCTCAGCTGAAAAGCAGCGGTGGCCAGACCGTGTTGCGCCGATTGAATGAAAGGGAGTACATCAACACCGTGGAGGATCTGTTTCTCCGACGGACCGATACCTTTGCGCCGACGGATACCTTTCCGAATGATCAAACACGCGAGCATCTCGACACGATTGGAGACGAACTGGTGACTTCGAGTTTCCTGCTGCAGAATCACTTTGAGGCAGCGAATGAGATCGTCGAAAAGGCACTCGGAATGGTGGAACAGCCGGAGGTAAAGAACTGGCATTTTCAGGATGATTTCTACCAGGGACAAGAGCTGAGCTATTCCCACAAGAATGTATTCCAATACAAGTATCTCTGTGTTTATGAGGTCCCGAATACAGTGAATCACGAAGGCGGCTACGGAGGTCTGGAAGCGTTTCCCGAAGGCGTGCATGCCGATGGCCTCTATGAGGTGAAGGTGCTGGCGCACTCGATGCATCGCGACAGCCCGTATGATCCGGAGATCTTCGGTATGGATTTGTCGGAACCGTTTCGGCTCGGCATCGTGACCGGAGATGCGCGGAGTGGAAAGCTGCATCATCCTCAACCGATCGAGCCGCAGTTGGATGAAGTGACCGTGGCGGATGGAAAGCCGAAATGGTATACGATGAAAGCGTGGTTGGAAAAAGGCCAGCAGCCCCGCTTCATTTTTCCGAATGGCATGAAGAACTGTCGCAATGCCTTCAGCGCAATTTCCAGGCGATACAAAGACACCTGGCCGAAGGGCGATCGTTACCACAAAGACCGAGGTATTGTGCAGGCGCGCCGGGTGGTTCTGGAACATGGCAAGATGCCGCATATCCGAATTCACGAGGTGAAAATTCGAGGGCCGATTTATGAGGAATGGCCGCCGCCCGCTCAGAAAAGGATACTGGGGCAAGGGGAGTTTGATGCTGCGCACCGAAAGACCGTTCTGAAAAATTTTGCGTCGCAAGCCTACCGACGTCCGCCGGGTGAGGAAGAATTGGCCAGCCTCATTGCTGTCGCCGATGCCCGGATCAAAAAGGGACATACACCGCGTCAGGCAACGATTGATGCGATCAAGGCTGCGCTTTGTTCACCGGCGTTTTTGTATTTAAGCGAAGCGGGCGAAAAGAGCGGTGAACTGCTTGGTGCTCATGACCTTGCAGCGCGGCTTTCCTATTTTCTCAATGCCACGCAGCCGGATGATGTGCTGCGTCAGAAAGCGGATAGTGGAGAGATTTTGGCGCCCCGCGTGCTGGTTTCGGAAATGGATCGACTGCTTGCCAAAGCCGAATCAGAAGACTTCTATCGTGGCTTTCTTGATAGCTGGCTGAACCTGCGGGAGCTCGGTGGAATGCCGCCCGACCGAAACGCTTCCGCAGTCTACTACTACGACGATCTGGAGACAGCTATGAAGCAGGAGGTGATCCATTTCACCCGGCATATTGTGGAGAAAAACCGGCCGACTCGTCACTTCATTCACAGCGATTATACCTTTTTGAATCACCCGCTCGCGCAATTGTATAACCTACCGTTTCCCTACTCAAAGAAAGAGCGCTATCAGTTTCATCGGGTGAGTCTGAAAGAGAATCCGAAAGGGCGGGGGGGCTTGCTTGGCATGGGCGCGATCCTGACGGTTAGTGCCAATGGCATCGAAACCTCCCCGGTGACTCGCGGTGTTTTTGTTTTGGAAAATATCCTCGGCACACCGACACCGCCGCCGCCCGATGAGGTGCCCGCCATCGAGCCGGACACCCGGGGCACGACGACGATTCGCGAGCAGTTGGAGAAACATCGTGAGGTGAAGACCTGCGCTGAGTGTCATCGCAAGATCGATGCGCCTGGCTTCGCCCTGGAAAATTTCGATCCGATTGGTCGCTACCGGTCGAAGTATCCGGCGGCGGGTAAAGGCAAACCCGCCCGCGAAGTGGATGCCTCTGGAGAGTTTTCCGATGGAACCGCTTTTGCCAATGTACATCAGTTCCGCCAGCACCTGTTGACCCGTCAGGATTTCATGACCCGTCACCTGGCCGAGAAATTGTTGTCCTACGCAACGGGCCGGCAAATCGATCCGATGGATCGCATTGCCGTCGAGGGAATCCTGAAGCGTTCCCGAAACGAGCAGGG
>JAHDCN010000219.1:2979-5248 GCA_020629815.1 Verrucomicrobiota bacterium | reverse complement strand
GAATCGTAGGTCAGCTTCTTGGCATCGGTCAGAATCTCGACGACAAGATGCTCGGTGAGCCCGGTGACTTTTACCCCGGCTCGATCTTTCTTATCCCGCTCATTCACATCGAGTCTGGCCTGTTGCTTGATTGTTACTGACCGGCTCCCGCGTCCCGGGAGTTCAATTTGAACCGATGTATCGGTCGTGAAACGATAGGTTTTTCCTTTTTTCCAAACCGGTTTGAGTATCACCGGTTCATCGAGCTCAGGAATCCCTTTCGATTCCTGTCCGAAAATCGAGGCACAACTCAGCAGAAGCGTGAAAGTAATGGAGGAGAGAGTTTTCACTTCGGCAACAAAACCACAATTCAAAGCCCATGGCAATGCTGATCGTTGTTGCCCTGAAAAGGCTCTTCGCTACAGTAAAACCCTATCCTTTCTATGACCGTGGAAATCGCTGCTGTTCTCATCATCCTGGCAATTGCGCTTGTCCTGTTTATCACGGAGAAACTTCGCATGGATGTAGTAGCGCTCCTGGTCCTGAGCGCGCTTGGGGTTACCAAGCTTGTTACCCTGGAAGGAGCCCTCGCGGGTTTTAGCAATCCTGCAGTGGTCACGGTTTGGTCGATGTTTATTCTCAGCGCCGGCCTCAGCGCAACCGGGGTCGCCGACATTATTGGTAAGCAAGTGCTGCGTGTGGCTGGAAACAACGAGCCGCAAATGATCCTGGTGATCATGGTCACAACTGGGGTGCTTTCCGCATTCATGAATAATATCGGCGTTGCGGCGCTAATGTTGCCCGTGGTCATGGATATTGCGCGCCGCACCCAAACCTCGCCATCACGACTACTGATGCCGATGGCCTACAGTTCGCTGCTCGGAGGACTAACCACTATGGTCGGAACACCTCCCAACCTCGTGGCTTCCGATGCGCTCGCTCAGGCGGGTCACGAAGGGTTCACGTTGTTTTCGTTTACGCCAATTGGTCTTCCGGCCTTGATTATTGGATCGCTATTTGTCGCATTCATCGGCCGCCATATTTTGCCAAGCAAGATGCCCGAAGGCTTTTTGGCATCGCGCGAAAAGGCAGATTCCGAATTCCGCTTTGCCCACGATCTGGAACAATATCAGTTTCAAATTAAGCTGAAAAACGACTCACCTTTCGCAGGGAAACCTTTGAGTGAAACAGGCTTGGCAGCCATTCTGGGAATTAGCGTCCAGGCAATCGAGCGAAACGGTGAAATGATCCGCGACCTGGGAGCGGATTTTCTTCTCGAGTCCAGCGACCTCCTTCATGTTCGCGGCCGCATCGAGGATCTGCGTGAGTTTCGTCAGTGGCAAACTTTCGAGATGGCTTCGGGACCGGAGATCGCTCGACTGCTTTCGATGGATAAACTGTCGTTGGTTTCCGCAACCGTTGCAGAAGATGCGGAAATTGTTGGCCTCACAGTAGCGGAGACAGATTTTCGCCGACGCTTCAAGGGACATATCCTGACGATCAAGAGTGACGGTAAAGTCCATCGAGGAAACTTCCCCGGCTTCACCATCAGTGCAGGGGATGTGTTTCAAATAGAGACCAAGAAAGAGCGCGTTTCCTTCATCACCGATTCGGCCGATTTTTCCAATGTTACCGTGATCAGTGAAGAGAGCTTTGATCAGATCTATCGGGATACCGACTCGCTGCTAGAGCTGAATATTCCCAAGGAATCTCACCTGGCGGGACTCACCGTAGCAGAGAGCGGAATTGGCGATGCACTGCGCATGCGCATCATTGCGATCGGTCGAAAAGGTGGATCCATTTTTCTCCCGGAGGCCGATGAAGAGTTTCAGCCCGGCGACAAACTGATGGTCCATGGAGGTCGCAATGCGACCCGACTGATTCGTGGCCTGCAATCCCTGGAGCTGGTTGAAACGGACGATGCTGAGCAGCTTGATCAGAGCAGCGATATCAGCTTCACGGAAGTCACCCTTTCCCCACAAAGCAACCTCGCCGGGAAGACCCTGAAAGATCTCGACTTCCGCAAACGCTTCGGTCTCGATGTCCTCTCCATCTGGCGTGGTGGTAGATCGTGGGGATCCCATCTGAGAAATTTCCAACTTAACTACGGCGACGCCTTGCTGCTCTCGGGGCCAAAGGAGAAGCTGGATGCCCTGTCCCGCGATGACGACTTCCTGATTCTGTCGCAAGCTGCCTATGAGGACCGCCAGCCTTCTGGAAAGATGGCACTGCTGGCAACCATCATTATGCTCACCGTCGTCGGGGTTGTGCTCGCGGGTTGGCTACCGAT
>JAHDCN010000219.1:0-2879 GCA_020629815.1 Verrucomicrobiota bacterium | reverse complement strand
CAACCATCATTATGCTCACCGTCGTCGGGGTTGTGCTCGCGGGTTGGCTACCGATTGCCATTGCCGCCATTGCGGGTGCTACGATCATGGTCGTCACCCGCTGTCTAACCATTGAGGATGCTTACAAGTCCATTGAGTGGAAATCCGTTTTTCTGATCGCCTGTATGATTCCGCTCGGCGCAGCAATGAAAGATACTGGTGCGGCCGAATGGCTGGCGAAAGGTGTCGCTGCAGTTGCTGAGCCGTTTGGACCCTGGGGAATGATTATTGGCCTCTACGTGCTAACGATGCTGGCCACTACCATCGTCCCTACAGCGGCTCTTGTTTTGATCATGGCCCATATTGGAATGGACGCGGCTGCCCGTCTCGACTTGCCGCCTCAAATGATCGTCATGTCGATTGCAATGGCCGCTTCCGCCAGCTTCACCAGCCCGATCTCGCACCCTGCCAATGTCCTGGTGATGGGTCCGGGTGGATACCGGTTCATCGATTATATCAAAATGGGCCTGCTACTCGCAGTGATTGTGATGATAACCGTTTTCCCACTGATTTACTGGCACTGGCGCGATGCCTTTTAGGGCTATTCGCTGATAACCGGCTCCAGATAAATATTCCGGTATTTCACCGCTGTGTGATCCCCTTGAAGGTAAATGGGACCTGCCGCCATCGGATCTGTGTAGATCGCGCCACCAGTCGGTCCAATCACAGGTTGATTATCGATGACTTTCTCGCCGTTTAGAATCACGGTGACATGCCGATCGACCAAAGTCAGATCATAGGTCTGCCATTCGCCTCCCGGTTTGCCGGCGTTTTTTGAAGGAGCAATTCGGCTAAAAATCGCACCAACACCCTGTAGTCCCTGCATGCGACTGTCACGATCGACTACCTGTGCCTCATACATGCCTCGCAGGTAGACACCGCTGTTGCGATCTTTTTCCACCAGGAACTCAATTTGCAGCCGAAAGTCCTCAAACTCCTCCTCGGTGCGCAGATTCGCATAGGCACCAGTGGCACTGAAATCGGTTTTCGGCGTCGTATTGATCAGCATTCCGTCCTGCGCGCTCCACCCCATGATCTTATCCGGCTCGTGAGGACGCCATCCCGTGAGATCTTTGCCATTGAACAACGTAATCTTCTCACCGAAACGAACCCGGGAAAGATCCGGCGCCTTCTCCGGCATCGGAGGAATCCGTTTGCCGGTAAATCGAACCAAAGACTCAGGTTTCCCATCATCCGTTGATCGGACGATTTTTCCACTCAGCTTCCCGTTCACAATCCCAAAATCCACTTTCGTTGTAGTGGTCACGCCACTCTTCTTCTGTTTGCGTTTGCGAGCAAAATAGATCCGCCCGTTCGCGATCGATTCGATTTCGTAAGGCCCTTCGGGCCCCACATAGATTCTCAGATAGACCACTGACTTCCCGTCTCTCTCCGTCACATTCATCCATGCGGGCTCGTCCGAATCGAGATCAAGCGACCAGGCTCCTTTCAGCTCTGCAGGAACCGATTCCGCAGATGTCCAGCAAACGAAAAACGCGAAAACGAAGCAAACGGAAACTAAAATTCTCATGCCATAGCGTGGTCTATTTCTCCCGTGGTTCCAAAACAAAAAAAGACAGACCTAACAGGGTATAGTCACTGACCTAGCCCTGTTGGATTGGATGAAACCCCTCTTTTCTACGGCGTATTCAATGCTTGAAAACAGCTATACCCACTCCGAAAATGCCCGCCTATGAATCGAAGCGTTTTTCCTGCTTTCCTGGCGGCTTTGGCTGCCTGTGGCATCGTCGGTGTGGCTATCTCCCAGGATGAGGCCAAACCAAAAACTAAGACCAAGCCGTTGAAGGCCTTGCTGGTCGCCGGTGGCTGTTGTCATGACTACGCCGGACAACACGAAGTTTTGTACAAGGGCATTCAGGCACGTGCCAATGTGCAGGTCGATGTGTTCTGGACGGATGATAAAAGCGTGAACCCACCGCTATCGATTTACGACAAAGACGACTGGGCCAAGGGCTACGATGTGGTGATCCACGACGAATGTGCTGCGGGAAATAAGGACATGACTGTCCTGAAGCGCATCTTGAAAGCTCATGAAACCGTTCCTGCAGTGCACCTGCACTGTGCGATGCATTCGTTTCGGACCGGCACCGATGACTGGGCGAAGCACCTGGGATTGCATTCCACGCGTCATGGTCCACACGAGCCAATCAAGGTCAGCTTCGTTGATGAAAAGCACCCGATCACCGAAGGAATGGGTGACTGGAATATCGGAAAGGATGAGCTCTACAACAACGCCGAGGTCTACGACGCGCATCCTCTGGCAATGGGCGAACAAACATATACCCGCAATGGCGAGCAATCTACTGACACGGCCATCGTGGTCTGGACCAATGAGAAAAGCGGCGCCCGCAGTTTCAGCACTTCTCTCGGACACTACACGGATGTGGTGAAAGAGGATCGCTATCTTAATCTGGTGACCCGCGGGTTGCTATGGTCTTGCGGCAAGCTCAGCGACGATTACCTGCAGCCATTTACCGGTATGAACGAGATCACTTTCGTTCCGAAAAAGGAAGAGGCACCAAAACCGAAAGCCGCACCGGCCCAGTCGACTCCGGGAGCGGTTCCCAAAGATGCCACATTAGTCACAGCAACAGCGAGCACGATTCAAAATCCTCCAGGGCATTTTCCCTGGAAGGCATTTGATGGAAAAACAGATTCCCGCTGGTGTTCCAGCAACGGATCGGTACCGAACTGGGTTCAGGCGGAGTTTGACAAGCCGACCCAAGTTACCGGTATGGGGATTTCCTTCGAAATGGGAAACGTTACCTACCGTCACAAAGTCGAGGGCTCACTCGATGGCAAAAAGTGGTTCATGCTCA
>JAHDCN010000218.1:3355-5279 GCA_020629815.1 Verrucomicrobiota bacterium | reverse complement strand
CGCATTGCTTGGCGAAATCGATTCCCGGATCAAGAATAATCTGGCTGTCTGACAAGCCTGCTTTCCTCGCGACCAAGACTCGCTCTTCGAAAAACTGAAGCATCGTGTCCCAAATATCGGAATACTGCTGCTCCAGGTGAGGAACCTTTGGCTCGCCAACGGTATGCATGATTAGCAGTGCAGCACCTGCCTTAGCACAAAGCTCTGCATGCTCAGGTGAAGGTAGACCGCTGATATCATTGATAATATCAACTGCACCAGTTGCCAGTACCGCTTCAATCACCGGCGTTCGCCAGGTATTAATCGAAAGCTTCGGAGGATAGCACTGATTTGAGTCGCGCGGATCGACCAAGCCGACCATTTCCCCGAACCTTTTGATAAAAGGCAACAAGCGTCCGATTTCTTCCTGCTCCGCAATGGCATCCCTGTTGGTGCGCGCACTTTCCGCACCCACGTCGATGATATCCGCTCCGTCTTGAATCATCAAAGCCGCCTGCTCCAGTGCCTCATCAATATTCAAGGTGCCATCGCCGGAGAAAGAATCATCGTTGATATTGATGATTCCCATGATCTGGGTTGGAGAAATCGGAGAATCTGGAGTCGTAGGCATTCCACAAAAAGTAGAAGCGAACTAATGAGACGTAAAGCCTGATGCATAGAGCCAGGTAAGATCCACCGGGCAAAGCAGCCCGTGAATCTGCGTTCTTTGCTTCACTAAATTTTACGCGGCCCGCCCCTGTTGTGCGCCTTGCCTGGAGGAAGCCGCCGGCGCAGTATTCGTATTCATATACTGAACCTGATCGGCAACCACTTGCAGCTTGCTACGCTTCTGGCCGGTCTTGTTATCAGTCCACGAATCCATCTGTAACCTCCCCTCAATCAAAACACTTCGACCTTTGGCAAGGTAACGTGCGGCATTCTCCGCATTCTTTCCCCACACGGTCACATCAACGTAGGTGACCTCATCCTGACGCTGGCCATTCTCTGAAGTCCAGCTGCGATTCATAGCCAGAGATAGCGTGGTTAAACTTCTCCCCTTTTGCGTGGTTTTTAGTTCCGGGTCGCGGGTGAGGTTTCCAATAAGTGTTACGCGGTTAAAACTGCTCATGTGAACATGTTTACAACAACTGTTCAAAAAGACAAATTGTTTTTTCAGAAGCAGGGAAGTAGCCGGATTCGTCCCTGATTCTCTGTTTGCACGCAGTTGGAAGTTCGGGCAAGCTTGGGAGCCTTTCTCCGACAGACCTATGGAGCTGAAAGACCTCTCGCCGTTTACCGACTTTTGTTATTTGTTCCTCAGTATCGTACTGGAGGGAGCACCATTTATCCTGCTGGGTACAATTATTTCCGGGTTCATTGATGCCTATCTTCCGCCGGGCCTTATTGATAAGTGGCTGCCGAAAAACAAGCCTTTGGCGGTGATTCTCAGCGGTTTGCTTGGTGCCGTTTTTCCCGTCTGCGAATGTGCGGTTGTCCCGGTGATTCGGCGCCTTATTCGGAAAGGCCTTCCGGTTTCCTGTGCAATAACATACATGCTTTCGGCCCCGATCATTAACCCGATCGTTGTGATCAGCACGATGAACGCCTTCGCCACTTCCGTTGGGAAATTCTCGCTGCGGAAAAATGAGGATGTCGACACCTACAGCGCTCTCTTCATGACTTCGAGTCGATTGCTCATCGCGTTCATTGTGACGGTAGGAGTTGGATTAATTGTCTTGAAGATCCGCCAGAGATCGATCCTTAACTCATCAGTGCTGCCCAAATCAGGAAAAATTGAGGACATTCACGATCATGGTGCCGGTGCTCCCAATCGGATGGTACTGGCAATGCGCACCACGCTTCGGGATTTTGTCGAAACGGCAATGTATTTCACGATTGGTGTTGCCATCACTGCAGTATTCAAGGCCTATGTCACAGAAGACCT
>JAHDCN010000218.1:0-3255 GCA_020629815.1 Verrucomicrobiota bacterium | reverse complement strand
CACGACCACGACCACGACCATGAGCATCACCACCATCATCAGGAGGAGACCGTCTCCAGTATGGGGTTTGCCTTGCTCGTTTTGCTAGTGCCACTGCTAATGGCCGCCAAAGTTTCTGAGGATAGTTTCAGCATGAGCTACCTCGATAAATGGGGCAAAATTGAACGAAAGATGCAGCAGATGCGTCTGGCAGAGAAGCGTGCGAAAGCAAAAGCAGCTGGTGAGAAAATGGAGAACCCGTATGTGGCGGATGCGGTTCGATCGCAAGATGGCGATACACCACCTGAAGGAGAAGCTGCATCAGGTGCTACTGAAGGTGACACTCCCCCTGAAGGTGAAGGTGACGAATGGGGGGAATTTACTTTGGAAGATTTGAAGAAGATGGTCCCTCAATCAAGTTCTGGAGATTTTCTGCTCGACGTTCCACAGATTTTCTACACAGCCGGGGATCAGGAGTTGATGGGAGTTATGGAGGGCATTCCAGTCGAAACCACAGCTCAACTAATGAAGGAGACTGAAGACGACCGCGATGGAACACTCGTTCGAGCGTTTCGCCTTTTTGTCGAGTGCTGCGCTGCGGATGCAAGACCCATGTCTATCGGGGTATTATTTGAAGACGGTGCCCCTGAGTTTAAAGAATTGGACTGGTTCATTCTGAAGGGCACTCTTCATTTTCAGAAGGATGAATTGAACGAGTCGATTCCATTACTGAAAATGAAAACCATGGAGCCAACCACCGAACCACTGGACGGCTTGATGTATTAGATTTTCCAAGAGCGATTTGCTCACAGGATATCGCACTGGACAAGAGTGAAGAAACATCCCTACCCTTGCTGGATGAGACGCTTGGTAAAATATGTCTTCATCCTCCCTTTTTGTCTTTGCAACCAACTGATCGCGGAGCCACCTCCCGAGTATGTCTGGGAAGCGAAAGAAATCGATCAGATTGAAATCGGTTATGGCCTTCAGTTGACCGACGTCGACGGCGACGGAAAAACCGATATCGTCCTGGCGGATAAGCGAACGATTCAGTGGTATCAGAACCCTTCATGGACCAAACACGTGATCGCAAAGAATCTGACGATTCGTGACAATGTGTGTGTGACCGCCCGGGATATCGATGGCGACGGAAAATGCGAGATCGCAGTGGGCGCTCAGTGGAACTTCCGCGAAACACTCAAGGATGGTGCGGTTTTTTACCTGAAGGCAGGCCAAGACCGGACAAAACCATGGGAGCCTATCAAATTATACAACGAGCCCAGCACCCACCGAATGCACTGGATTAAAGGCGAAGACGATCAGTTTTCATTAATCGTAAAGCCCTTACGCGGACGCGGTAGTATTGATGGCGATGGACCCGGTTTCGTTATGCTGGAATACTTCAAACCTACCGATCCCAAGTCGGAGTGGAAGACACGGGAAGTCTCCGACTTTCTTCACCTGTCTCACAACTTTCACCCGGTAAACTGGGACGATGATGAAGAAGAGGAATTCATTATCGCAGCCAAAGAAGGTGTCTGGTTTTTTGATCGAAAAGGCGGGGAGTGGACCAACCGTCAACTGACCAGAGATTTTGCCGGTGAAATACGTGATGGCAAGCTGCCGGGAGGCAAAAGATTTATAGCAACCGTAGAGCCGATGCACGGTGTCAAATCGGCCGTCTACGTGGAAAGCGATGATCCGCAGGATATTTGGACGCAGACAAGCGAACTTTCAGGGGAACTAATTGACGGCCACGCTGTCGCCATTGCTGACTTTCTGGGAACTGGTTACGATCAAGTCGTAGTCGGTTGGCGGGCGATGCACCCAAAGGGTGAAGGCAACCAACCGGGCATTATGTTTTTCACCCCGCTGGATGAGACTGGAAAAAACTGGCAGAAGCAGCAAATCTCCGCTGAAGAAGTGGCAGTCGAAGACATCAAAGCCGCAGATCTGAATGGTGATGGAAAAGCTGACATCGTTGCTGCCGCTCGTCAGACGAAAAATTTGAAGATCTTCTTTAGTAAGTAGAGCCACCTCGCACCCGGCATTCACAACCTAACCCTGTTGGGTCGAGGAGCGTACCCTGTTGCCTCGTGAACCGTGATCCAATACGAAGAAGTAAATCAAACCGCCCCGTTCAATTTTAGTTGGGTTTCTTTTGTTTCGGCTGCGCTTTTGGCAGCGGCTCTGCGGTCTTTGCTGTATCTGCTTCCCAGGCCTCGAGTAGGTCACTCATCGCCTTCAGCTTTTCGGGATTGGCTTCGGCCAGATCGTTTTCTTCGGCGATGTCTTCGCTAAGCTTGAAAAGGGCGGCGGTGTATTTCCCGGAGGGTTTGTAGGTGCGCAGGTATTTCCACTCGCCCTGGCGAACTGCCGATTGGCGGATGAAGTTGACGCCCTGACGGACGGTGACTTTACGTCGGCGAAAGAACAGCGGGCGATCGGGCGCGATCTCGCCTTTACCTGTAAGCACCGGAACCAAATCGACTCCATCGAAAGGTTTCTCCGTCGCCGGCTTAGCGCCCCCGGCCGCAGCGACTGTGGCGGTCAGGTCATAGGCCGACACGGGTGTGGAGAATTCTTTCCCACTGGGCAGGACGCCAGGCCAACGCAGAATATAGGGTACACGAATGCCGCCTTCTTCTAGCATCTGCTTGGAACCTCCGAGCGGCAGATTGCGGCTCACCTGCTGTTCGCCGCCATTGTCGCTGGTCATGATGACCAGAGTGTTGTTCGCAATATTTTGTTCATCGAGCGCTTCGATTACGCGTCCCACTTCCAGATCAAGACGCTCGATCATTTTAACCAAGGTCGGACGGTTCTTTTCCTGAGGTTTATCGTTTGGCACATCGGGATCCTGAATCGGAGTATGCGGGGCCTGGAAAGGTAGAAAGATAAAGAAAGGCCGGTCGCTTTGGGTTTTGATAAAGCGAATCGCTTCATCGGCAAAGACTGTATCGCACCAAGTGCCCGCACGATCCGGATAAGGCTCGCCGTCTTTGTACATATCCAGCTCGTCTCCCCTGATGAGGCGGTGGGTATAGAAATCGTGATTGAGATGCAAACCGACCCAGCGATCAAAACCAAAGTCATTGGCTCGGCGGCGGTTCAGGTTGGAGACATTCCATTTGCCGAAGCAAGCCGTTCGATAGCCGGCATCTTTCATCATTTGGCCGACGGTAGGGTGCTTCACTGGATCGAGCTCCGGAGCGCCGCCACCATAGTAATCTTCGTAGCTCGGCCCGTAGCGCTGTGGGTAGCGCCCGGTCAAGA
>JAHDCN010000217.1:3532-5288 GCA_020629815.1 Verrucomicrobiota bacterium | reverse complement strand
ATTGGTGCGATTTGACCTATCACTTTCTCTTCAACACAAACAGACGGAACTCCATCACTTCTTCGCCGGGCTTACTCAGAGCACTCAGCGTCATTGTTTGCGGACCTTCGTCGAGTTTGATCTCACCGACCGTTACGCGCTTCCAGTCTTTAGTGTAAGATTCGACTCGCTTGGATCGATCGTTCTCGCCGCCGCGCTCCGGGACATCATTGGGCTCTTTCACAACAAACTGAAGTTCATTTTTCCCGGCCGAAAGTTTGAGCTCAGCTCCTTCGCTACCATTGGCACAAGCGTAAAACATCTCCACTTCGTAGCTTCCAGACTGCCCGACTTCGACATCCCAGGTTATCGTGTCTTCCACATTCACCCAGTTCAGAAAATACGAGTCGTTCGGAAACTTGTTCGATCGCTTGATCGCTCCATGAGGAATCGCGTCGCGGGCCGGCACCTGCGTATTCGGCGAATCGGGATGACCAATCACAAAAGGGCGCGGATCTTCTTCGGGCAGCTCAGTGACGACATTCGCTTTGTAGTCATCCATCGCTTTCTGCAGCCTCTCGACCATCTTCGGCATTTTATCCGCAATGTTAGTCCGTTGCCCCGGATCCTCTTCGAGATTGAAAAGGTTACCTTTCATGTCCATCCGGAACTTGCCGTATTTCGCGCCGATCTTGCCTTTCCAGTAGGAAATTAAAACACGTTTTTCACCTTTCGGTTTCCCGCCTTCGAGTAGGGGTAACAAACTAATCCCATCAATCGGCTTTGCCGTCTTTGCCTCGATATCAGCAGCGGCAGCTAACGTTGGAAGCAGATCAATTACCGAACTGTTCTCTTTCACAACAGTTCCCGGCTTGATCTTAGCTGGCCAGCGAACCAGCATCGGTGAGCGAACTCCTCCTTCATCGGTCGATCCCTTGCGCCCCTTCATGTCACCATTCCAACGTGTGCCGTTTGGTCCATTGTCGCAAAAATACATCACAATGGTGTTGTCAGCTTTGCCTGTTTCCTCAAGCTTTTTCAAAACCCGACCAACGTTCCAGTCGATATTCTCGCACATCGCGAGGGCACAGCGCAGATGGAGGTCCTGTTCTTTCTCCGGCTCGCGGTTGCGCATCTTCAGCTCTTTGTCTTTGATTCGGTCCCAGTATTCGTCCGGCACTTGCATCGGTGAATGCGGGGTGTTGTAGGGCACGTAGATGAAAAACGGCTTTTCCCCGGACTGATCAATGAAATCGATCGCTTTGGTGGTGAAGTCATCGACGCAAAACCCTTCGCCATCGACGATCTCATTGTTGTGTTCCAGGAACGGGGAGAAGTAGTCACCCCAGTGCCCCGAGCAAAAACCGTAGAACTCATCGAACCCGCG
Organism: Verrucomicrobiota bacterium; assembly: GCA_020629815.1. Classification (GTDB taxonomy): domain Bacteria; phylum Verrucomicrobiota; class Verrucomicrobiia; order Verrucomicrobiales; family DEV007; genus Arctic95D-9. The sequence goes on along the minus strand of JAHDCN010000217.1, from coordinate 3,922 downwards.
CGCATTCGGGTGATAGGGAAACTGCATGCCGTTGTGCCATTTTCCAAAAGCACCGGTCGCATAACCAGCCGAGCGAAACACATCCGCGATTGTCGTTTCATCGACATCCAGCCGTTCCCCGCCTGCGGATGTCGAGTAAACCCCACTGCGCAAATGATAGCGACCAGTCAGAAACTCAGCGCGGGTGGGCGAACAAACCGGGCAAACATAGAAACGCTCGAACTGCGCCCCATCCTTTGCCAGGGAATCAATATTCGGAGTCTCCAGGTTGGTGTTGCCATGAAGACTGAGATCCCCCCAGCCCTGGTCATCGGTTAGGAAAACCACCACGTTTGGGCGCTCGGCAAAAGCCGATGTGACAAGCAAGAACACCAACGCAAAAGAGAATAA
>JAHDCN010000217.1:0-3432 GCA_020629815.1 Verrucomicrobiota bacterium | reverse complement strand
TCACCACCGACGAAACGCCTCGATTGCTTCGTATTGGGCCATTCCGAGATGATCGTAGGAAATCGCGATATCACGGTTTCGCTGAGCCGCGTTATACTCCTGCTCACTCAACGAATTGAATTTCCGCAATGCGTCTGATTTGATCGCGGCCTGATCCGGGCTCATCGGAACTGCCATCTCAATCTCGTGAGACTCCAATGGCTGATCCCGGCTTCGATACAACCAGACGCTGCATTCACCATCCCGACTGCCCTCACAATCATAGATTTTCTGCCACGCTTGTCGGAAAGCGGCGAAGCAAATCGCCTGCGGAGAACTGGGGTCGCTGGCATCGCCCGTTGCAAAAACCGAATCTGGCGAAAATGATTGTAACAACGCCTGCATCGAATCCACATCTTCCTGCCGCAAATGAAACCTCCGGTATCTTCCTGTTTCATAGAACGGCAAATCGACAAACGTAACTTTGCCAACTTTCTTCCTTTGGTAGCCGCATATACTTGCGGCGTCGCGAGCTTCCCCTCTCAGAATCAGTCCCTTCAATTTTCGCACCAAATCCGGATCAACACCAAATTCTCCTTTGTCTTCGAGCGCCTGTTGAATCTCCCCAGCATACTTCGCCTGAGCGTCCCAGCCTTCTCCGATCCCCGTCTCAGCCATTTCAGAAACGACACTGGCAAAATTGTGCGCAGCAGCATCGCTCACTCTCAGATTGCCTGACGTTTGGCAGACAATATTCACGTTATGCCCCTGGTCGATCAGTCGATCGATAGTGCCGCCCATTCCAATGAAGGCATCCGAGGGCTCCGGGCTCAGCACCAGGACGTTCTTCGGGTTTGGCTCGGCGCGCTCCGGTCGGTTCTCATCATCGACGCCCGGCTTTCCTCCGGGCCAGCCGGAAATTGTATGCTGAACTGCGTTGAAAACATCGATATTCACCTGATAGGCTTCGTGACTGGTGGATGCCAGCAGCTCCCCCGCCCCGGCTTCGTTGTAGTCTTCGTCCACCAGTTTCAGAAAGGGTTTCTCCAACTTCTGCGAAAGCCACACAACCGCTCGCTTGGTCATGGAATCGTCCCAATCGACAGATCCGACCAACCACGGGTAACGAACACGAGTCAGTCGCGTTGATGCTGCTTGATCGACAAGGAAAGTCGCATTCGGATGGTTCTGCAGGAAACTCGCGGAAATCTGATCCGTGATTTCACCCTCAACAGCATCCCGAACAATCTCCGCTTTGTTACCGCCCCAGGCCATCAATACGATACGCTCCGCTTTGAGAATAGTTCCGACCCCCATTGTGATCGCTGAGCGAGGAACGTTGGCAACGCCCATGAAATCCGCGGCTGCGTCCTGACGGGTGACACGGTCAAGAGTGATCATTCGGGTGATGGAATCTTCTGTCGAACCCGGTTCGTTAAAACCAATGTGACCGGTTCGACCGATGCCGAGAATCTGCAGGTCTAGCCCTCCAGCGTCCTCGATCTTTTTCTCATAATCGAGGCAGGACTCGTACACCGTATCCAGACTCACAGTGCCATCCGGAATATTGATATTCGCTTCCGGCACATCCACGTGATCGAAAAGCTGATCCCGCATGAACCGGTAGTAGCTCTCCGGATGATCACGAACCAATCCATAGTACTCGTCGAGATTAAATGTGATCACATTCTCGAATGAAAGGCCCTCTTCTTTGTGAAGTCGAATCAGCGCACGATAGAACGGCACTGGTGTCGAACCGGTTGCCAGGCCGAGGACGACATTTTTCCCTTCTTCCTTACGACTACGGATCAAGGCAGCCACCTCGCTGGCCAGTTCAGTCGATGCTTTTGCAGAACTCCCATAGACAAGTGTCCGGGTTTTCTCGAATCGTTCCTGCTGAGTCAGTTGCTTCTTTCCGGCTGCGTCGAGGATGCTCATGAAGTAATTCTTGCGGGGTTTTAGTAAAGTGCCATTAAATAAATGCGCATCCGCAAAAAATTCGCGATACTGGAATCCTATGCCTTTCGAAGACGGCCAGCCTCCCGAGCGTCCTCCTCAGACCAAAAACGAATGGGGTATCCTGGTGATCATCCTGTTTTTCTTTCTGCTGATGCTTAGTCTGGATCTTGCGGAAGACTGGACGGTGAAAAAACTGAGTGTTCCGTTCTTTCTGATTTCCTGGGTGATCCTGTTGATTGTTCATGAGTTTGGTCATGCCCTGATGGCGAAGGCACTGTCGTGGAAGGTCGAGAAAGTTTGTATCGGAACGGGAAAGGTCGTCTTCCGGAAACGAATTTTCGGGATGCCTACTGAATTCCGGACGATTCCTCTTTCCGGCTATGCCAGCCCCCAACCTGCCGATTTGATTGCGCCGCAATTGAAACAGTTTCTGATCTACGCCGCCGGTCCAGGTATCGAGTTGGTCTGCGTTGCCCTGATCGCCTGGATTGTCGGCCCCGAGAAACTCCTCACCCGTGTCGATGATGTCGGGATAATTGCCACCCAAACTTTCTGTGTCGCTGCCCTGCTTGGCGTTTTCATCAACCTGATCCCGATCCCGCACGACACCGAAAACGGCACCGCCTGGTCTGATGGATTGGGAATGATTCTGTGCTGGCGACTGCCCGATGAGTATTTCCGGGAGGCGATGGCTGATTGAAACATCCACCGGCAGCCAATTTTTCAATGCCTTTTTGAATCCACTTTCTTTGGAAGGAATAGTGAACAACAAAACGCAACGATAATCATTAGCCCCACCTTCTCGATACATACCGGGCGACACGAAAGCCTCAGTAATCTTTTTGAGCAGCACGTTTCCAAAACCACACAATAACGCCACAATTACAAAATTCGATTCTCTAGGATCGGGACGAAATGAAGCACGCGGTAGAAATTTCGAAAAAAAGTAAAAAGCCGATACTGAAACAGCCGCCGATAAAGCGATAACCCATCCATCACGTGGAGTGGAAATATGCTCAGAATCGAAATACCAGAGCAGGAAGATAAATACAACGCACGCCGGGAACGTAAGAAAGCTAACAATTTTTTTCATTTAATGCATTCACCGAAACGGCCGCATCAACTGCTCCTGAATGCCCAAGACGTTTTCCCATCGGCGAATACACAGGTCGATCAGAAAAAGCCCTAACAACCCCAGGAGAAACCAGGGCCAGAGTTCGACGTAGCGCGCTACGTTGGTTCCGGTGAGTTCCAGTTTTTGATCGGCGGTTTCCAGGAAGGTTCCTCCCGTTGTTTCGGATACCTTCTTCAGCAGTGCATCATCGACACGACCCGAGGCAATCTCCCCGGACGGATTGTGCACGTGACCGGCCGATACGATTTGCGCACCGGAACGGGCCCTTACCAAATAGACTCCGGGATCGCCCGGACGAAATTTGCCTTCATACCATCCGGGACCTTCCTGCTCCAGCTGCACCATGGTTTCCGCCCGCA
>JAHDCN010000216.1 GCA_020629815.1 Verrucomicrobiota bacterium | reverse complement strand
AGGAAATGGTAGTTGCAGAATTAATTGGAAGCGGAACTCCACTTGCATACGAGCTAGCAGTTACACTAGCTGCTTTTATGTCAGATGATCCGGATGTCCGAACGGCCGGCGAAGAGTCGGATCGAAGAAGCAGTGTGAATTCATGGAAGAAAGAGGGTCTTGGCAGAAAAGGTTGGAGTTTTTGGGGTTGGGCTAGTGACTATTTAATAATACCTCCACTTGAATAGAGGGTAGCCCAGGTCAGTCCCAGGTCAGTCCACAAACTTGAAAAGTTTTGACTCGAGAACTTGATTTCCCGAAGTGAGTAGGCCAGAGAACGCACCACAACGGTCTTACAACCCTGATCGCAGACATCACCGCAGGGCTCGACCTCGACGCACTCTTTTGAACTTACTCTCACCGTACCGGAAATTCCTGAATCTTCTCACTGGCTTTTCCATTTTTGGCCTCTAGAATACGCCCGACTATGAGTATTTTAATCGGAATCGTTGTTGCTATCGCCTTTCTGGTAGCGGGTGCCATTGCATTTGGATACCTGGTGAAAGGGTAGGCAAACCAGAAAAATCCCCGCTGACAGAATTTTCACGTGTTCTGACGTGACTTTTCGGCGGGTTTCGCAGTCTTTTCCGTCGCTGGAGCATGGTTTCCCGTGAAAATCGCGGGGCCGGCCAAACAAACAGGATCAATACGCTACAAATCTAAAATCGAATCATGGCTGATAGAGAAATTTCGAACGAAGTAGGAGCAACAGTGTTTGCTCTTCTCTCCGCCCTCGCTGCCCTTGCCCTGCTGGGCTGGGTCACAAGCACAGGTGGATGTAAACGCGGAGAGGCTGCGATGGCAGCGGTTTCCGAAAAACTGGGTCCATCGGATGCAGATTGGGAATCAAAAATTGCTGCGGCCAATACGGCACGCGACGAGGAAGCGGCACGTAGACTGGAGCTTGCTTCCGACGTGAACGACCTTTCTTCGGAGAACGAAGATCTGGAAACTCAATTGGAAGAGCTGCGCGCCAAGCTGGCAAAAGCGAATTCCGATAAAGGTGATCTGCAACTGAAAGCAGACGGACTTGTGGGTGATCTCGACACTTCCAATACCGAGCTCGCATCACTCAAAGATCAACTGAAGAAGCTCAAAGGTGAGCGCGATGGATTGCAGGGTAAACTCGACAGCACAGTAAACACTTGGACGAACAAGCTGAGTGCAGCCAATAACGAGAAGAAGTCTACGGCGACTAAACTGGCAGATGCACTGGACCGCCTGAACAAAATGAAAGGTGCTTCCACCGATCTGGACGAAGCCCGGAAGCGGAACAATCAGTTGAAGAACCGTGTCGGTGAGCTCGAAGTGACCCTCAATAAGCTGGGTGCGGAAAAGAATAAGCTGAGTGCTGATGCTGCTGCGAAGGACAAAGCTATGCAGGCTCAGAAAGCCAAGTCAGTCGCCGACAAAGATAAGGCGATCGCTGATCTGGAAAAGAAAAACAAAGCTCTTGAAGATCAGGTCAACAAACTGAAAGCCAAGAACAGCGAAGATTCCCGCAACATGGCGGCCAACATGGATAAGCAAATGCAGGCTCTGAAGAAAGAGCATGCTGAGCTGAAGAAGAAAGCAGATGATGCAGCCAAAGACTGTAAAGCTCAGGTTGCCAAGCTAAGTGCAGAAATTGATCGGCTCAAAAAAGAGTTGGCGAAGAAACCCAAAACAGTTCCTGCTCCGGCACCGGTGATGGAGCTGAAGCGTGCCGGTGATTTCGATGATCTCGATTTGCCATTGCTGGTCAACGATCCGGCGAAGCTGCGCAACGAATTCAAGCCGCTGTTCATCCAAATGAGGAAAGCAGACGATACTCCTGCTGCGCGGACCAAGTTGTACGACACCATTACCAAAGGCGGAAAAGCCAAACCTTCTGGACGCATCCTCTTTAATGCAGGCAGCGCGTATGCCCAGGGCGGTGAAGCTACCAAATTGGCCGAATTGATTGAGAAAGTGAAGAAGGGCGACAAGCTTCTGGTCGTAGGATATGCCTCTCAAGATGGCGATCCTAAGTCCAATTACGAGCTCTCTTCTCGTCGTGCGTCAGTGACAGCGAAGAAGATTTTGGATTCCTCTGACATCGACGAAGATGATATCCAGGCAGTCTACTTCGGTGAGACCAAGCGTTTCGACGCCGGCTCGGAGCCACCAAACCGCACGGTGGAAATCTGGAGCGTGAAGTAAGATTTACATTCCCTCAACTTTTCAGAAGCCGCTCTCGCAAGGGAGCGGCTTTTTTGTTTTATTACCTCTGGAAATGAAGTGGCAGATTCTCACGATTGGTAAGCCTTCCCTCCGCTACGCGCGTGATGGAATCGCCGAATATGAAAAGCGGCTCAAGCGCTATTGTCCGCTTACCATGCGTTCGGTGGGCAGAGAGGCGGGCAAAGAGAAAAACAGTACCGTACTGCTTCAAGCGAGTGAAGGCAGCTTTCGAATCGCCATGGATGAGCGGGGGGAGTGTCCGACCACGGCTGAATTTGCGCGCAAGATCGAGGGCTGGCAAATGGATGGGGCGGTGAAATCAGTGAGTTTGCTGATTGGAGGAGCGGATGGTCACAGCGACGAGTTGCGACGAAAAGCTGATTGGGTTTTCGCGATGAGCGCTCTGACGCTGCAACACGAGTTAGCTACGGTCGTGTTGCTGGAGCAAATCTATCGTGCGCATACCCTGCTCAGGGGAGAGCCTTATCATCGGTGAGGATTTCCGAACTTTTCGACTGCCAGTATTGCGAAATTGGTGTATCTTATAATTTTAATAGTAAGAATAATTAATTAAACTTAACTGACCTGCTATGTCTGCCCTTCGCTTGTATTGCCTTGTTGTATTCTTTTCGTTCTCTGTTCCCGCATTTTCTCAAGATGCCAAGAAAGAGACCCCGGGACAAAAGCCTAAGCCTGAGAAGAAGGCTGAAAAACCGGCCGTAGCTGAGAAGAAAGAGGCACCTGCGAAAAAAGCAGCTGCTCCTGCCAAGAAAAAGGCAGCGGCAGAGAAGAAATCAGAACCGGCGAAAGATGACGCCCCTGCAAAGGCGGATAAGCCTGCGGCTAAAAAGCCGTCAGTGCCTGCTGAGAAAAAAGAAGACAGCAAGCCCGAGCCAAAGCTTCACAAAGTGGCCACCAAAGACATGGTGATTGAGTTGGACCTGAGCGGAGTAGTTGAAGCAGAAAACGCGACACCCATTGCACTGCGCCCGAAAGCCTGGGGAGATCTGAGCGTTGTCTCCGCTGTCGAACATGGTACGAAGGTAGAAAAGGGGGAAATTATCCTTCAGCTGGAAACCGAAAAAATCGAGAAAGCGATCAGGGACCAGAAAGCCGCAATGCCGATTGCCGAGCTCACTTTGAAAGCAACAGAGCGTGAGTTGGAAGTGTCTGAGAAAACGACGCCGATGAGTTTGGAGGATTCCCGTCGATCCAAGATGGAAGCCGAAGCTGATTTGGCCTACTTCGAAGATGTGACATTGCCGATGCGCAAGCGGGACGAAAAGGAAGATCTGAAATACTACGAAAGCAGCGTTGCCTATGCAGAGGAGGAGCTGAAGCAACTGAAGAAAATGTATGAGAACGACGATGTCACAGAAGAGACAGAAGAGATCATTCTGGAGCGTGCGCAAAACTCCGTCGATCGTTCCCGCTGGATGCTTGAGCAGGCCCGCACCAGAATGGAGCGCTCATTAAATACCTCCATTCCACGCGAGCATGATTCGATGAAGCGGAGCATGGAAAAGCGCCAGATTACCTGGCGGACTGGTGAACAATCGATGCGGGAAGGTCTGGAAAAGAAGCGACTGGAAACAGCACAGGCACGACGTGCTCATGAGAAAAGCGTCGAGAAACTGGAAGAGATGGAGAAAGACCTGAAAATACTCACCGTACGTGCCCCGCATGACGGTGTTGTTTACTACGGCGCTGCTCAACGTGGTCGCTGGACTACTGCATCTTCGGTAGAGCGCAAGTTGATTCCCGGTGGGAAACTGATGCCACACGAGGTGGTTATGACAGTCGTCGATCCGGGCAAAGTGCGACTTCGCGTCGCAGTTGCCGAGGACAAATTGAAAGACCTGAAAAAAGGGCAGAAGGGGGAAGCCAAGCTGAAGTGGAACGATGAGGTGAAGCTGAACGCAACGGTCCATTCCGTTTCCTATATCCCTCAATCCAACAACACTTTCGACAGCGTGATTTCTCTCGCAAAAGGCAAACAGACCGCCGCGATCTATCCGGGAATGAATGCCACGGCGAAGATCAAAGTGTACGAGAAAAAAGATGCGGTTGTCGTGCCGAAAGCAGCGATCAAAACGGAAGACGAGAAGAAGTTTGTTACGTTGAAAGGCGGCAAGAAGATCGAAGTCAAAACCGGTCGTTCGGATAAAGATTCTACAGAGATTCTTTCCGGATTGAAAAAGGACGATGAGATCGAATTTGGTTCTGCTCCTGCAAAGAAAGAAGAAGAGAAGAAGTCCGATTCGGCTGCTGACAAATCCAAAGCACCGGCACCAAAGAAGAGCTAGTTTGGGAAGAATTCATCTCATGAAGGTTCTTTCCCGGATTTTGCTGGCGACAGCGCTCTTCAGCAGTCCCTGTTTCGCGCAGAAGCAGGGGACGCCTCAACCTGTAGATGTTTCTATCAAGCGCGGTGTTGAGTTTCTCATCGAAGATCAGAACAAAGACGGAAGCTGGGGATCACCACGGCAGACCAAAGGGCTGAATATTTACGCGCCGGTTCCAGGAGCGCACCACGCCTTCCGCTCGGCCGTGACAGCGATGTCAATCACGGCGATTATAGAATCGGGACTCGCAGATCGACCCGGTCCTGCTACTGATTCTTTGAAGCGTGGCGAAGCTTTCCTGATGCAGGAGCTGCCCAAAGTCCGGCGGGCTGCTGCGGATGCGATTTACAACGTGTGGACTCATGCTTATGGGATTCAGGCACTGGTGCGGATGCATGAGCGGGCGGATGAAGAGGAAAAGTCGGCCATCGTTGAGTTGATCAACAATCAGGTAGAGCGATTGAACCGCTACGAGTCTGTTGATGGTGGCTGGGGCTACTATGATTTTCGGGTAGGCACTGCCAAGCCTTCTTCCAGCTCGATTAGCTTTACATCAGCAACCTGCCTGGTTGCCTTTCACGAAGCGAAAGACATCGACGGTGTCCAGATTCCGGAGAAACTGATTCAGCGTGCGATCGATAGCATTAACCGTCAGCGCAAACCCGATCATACCTACATGTATGGGGAGTATCTGAAGAGTCGGCCGT
>JAHDCN010000215.1:3770-5310 GCA_020629815.1 Verrucomicrobiota bacterium | reverse complement strand
CCAAAAAAGCAATCAAACTTATCCTCGTGAACCGCCCGCAATGCTTCTGACAGCGTTTCGGTTTCCGGGACCGCGATGTAGCTGTGCCAGTCGCCATTGGCCCGCTGCCAAAAAATGGTCCACGATTCTTTCTCCCGATCAAAGTCGATTTTGGCAAATTCGTGAGAGATCCACTTGCCCGGCTTCATGGCAAGGGGACGTTCGAAAAACAATACGATGGATTCATCGTCGATCCGCTGGCCTTCTCGCATTTGCTCCCTCATCGCCATGGAGGGACGCCGATATTTCCAGAAGTGCGATTCCAGCGTTTCCAGTATCTCCCCGGTTTCTTTATCGGTGAATGCCATATCTCTCGATCAATGCGTATTCTTCAGAGTCCAACAATTAACGAAAGCAAGCCCCGCCGTGATCGACCAGAGAACAGTGCGCGTCCAGTTCCATTTCACCAGTCGTCGCAAGGCATACATGTCTCTGGCTTGTGCAAGCCGGTTGTGAAGAGGGACAAAGATTACGGCAGTGAGAATCCAGTTTCCGATCGCGCAAACGAGCAAGGAGATCGTCAGCACTGATGGCTGAAACCAGACGAGAGCCCCGGCGCTCAACAGTTCAGTTACCATCGCTGGAAAAACCACCCACAACATTCGAGCGCAGTGAAATCGATGAGCCTCGGCCCATCGCACTTCCTCGACGAATTCCAACATGGGGTAGTGCACTCGTTGAATAGTCCAAATCAAACCGAGCAGCGCAAACACACTGGCAGCGTGAAGAACGGAGATAGAGAAAAAATCCATTACATGGTCGGCAAATGCAGTCAGCGATTTACGATTCCCCTCACCCGCATATCACAACCAATCCGTTGCACCTCGACTTCTTCCAATCGGGCAACGACATCATCAACAGGCATCAACCGGGTCGCCCCTCCGCCGATGATCGGGGCAATATAGAGAACGACCTCGTCAATCAAACCGGCCTCGATCGCCGAAGCAAACAGACGCCCCCCGGATTCGAGCAGCACGGAAGTGACCCCCTCGCTGCCCATTTCATCGAGCACTTCACCGAGATCTTCAGCTGCAAAAACTTTAGTCTGGCTGGCGTGCTCATCTGATAACAAGTGATGCGTCTCGGGCAAAGATTCCGGGTTCCGCGTGATGACGGCACGAATCGGCTGCGCTTCCCTTCCCTCTGCAAACTCGCCGCGCAGAGTCAGTCTCGGATTGTCCACCCGGGCAGTTTCACCTCCGACCAAAACAGCATCGATCTCACTGCGAATGCGTTGCACATCTTCGCGACTTTCGGGACTGGAAATCCACTGGCCCATCTCCTTCGACAAAGTCGTCCGACCATCGAGAGTGATCGCGGATTTTGCAATCACCCAGGGTCGACCGGTCGTGATGTGTTTGGCGAAAAACCGGATCAATTCACTCGCTTCTTTTTCGCAAACGCCGCTAACGACTTCGATACCCTGTCTTTCCAGAATCGAAACCGCAGCTCCGGCATGGGCAGGATTCGGGTCCAGACACCCGATGACGACACGTGAAAA
>JAHDCN010000215.1:0-3670 GCA_020629815.1 Verrucomicrobiota bacterium | reverse complement strand
CGAGAGCGAGTTGCATGAAGGTTTCATCTGACATCCCTAGAATCTACGCTGCTAACACAAACACGCCAAGTTCAACCCTTCGAGAAAGGGTAAGTCAGTGCGACCTTTACAGATGCGAATTTTGCGGTTTTGGAGTGCGGTAGCTTGCTACGGCTTTGGGCGAACGGATAACTACGGTCATCCGCATACCAATGTCATTCCGAGCGAGGAACGAGTCGAGGAATCTCGCGATACCCAGACAAGTTCCGGGCAACCTTTGACCCTGCCAACACCACAAGCTCGCTTACTGGGTGGAGGAAAGGTCTTCGGTCTCCGAGAGATCCTTCGGCTCGCAAGCTCGCTCAGGATGACAATATCGAGGCGACCTAACCCTGTTAGGTCAGCGACCATACCCTGTTGGGTCAGTATTTTCGCAGCCGGTTCTGTGATCGCGGAAGAGCCCATCGACTTCAATCGCGACATTCGACCGATTATTTCGGAGAACTGTGTGCATTGTCACGGCCCGGATGCAGAGACTCGTGAAGCAGGCCTTCGGCTCGATGAAGAAGCTGCTTCGCGCGATGCGATTGTTCCGGGGGATGCGAATGCGAGTGAGGTGTGGCTCCGTGTAGCGCACGATGATCCGGATGAGTTGATGCCACCGCCGGATTCGAATCGTTCGCTAACAGCGAAGCAAAAGGATCTGCTCAAGCGCTGGATCAATTCGGGAGCCAAATACGCAAAACACTGGGCCTATGTCGCGCCAAAAAAAGCAGCTGTTCCCAAGGGCGAGCATGCTGTCGATCATTTCATCGCCAAAGGCCATGCCGAGAAAGGACTTGGATTTTCGGCGGAGGCGGAAAAATGGCGTCTACTGCGTCGAGTGAGTCTGGACCTGATTGGTTTGCCGCCTTCTCCGGAAGAAGTAAAAGCCTTCCTTGCCGATGAGTCACCCGATGCATTTGAGAAGCAGGTGGACCGTCTCCTGGCTTCGCCGCGCTTCGGTGAAAAATGGGCGCGCAGCTGGCTCGACCTTGCCCGCTACGCTGACTCAAATGGTTTCCAGGCCGATCAGCTCCGCGACAGCTGGGCCTATCGGGACTATGTGATCAATGCTTTCAACGCCAACATGCCGTTTGATCAGTTCACCATCGAACAACTGGCCGGCGACCTATTGCCGAATGCAACCGTGGACCAAAAGATCGCCACCGGTTTTCATCGCACACCGACCTGCAACGTCGAGGCGGGGGTGCACCCGGAGGAAAACCGCACCAATCAGGTGGTCGACCGGGTGAATACAACCGGCACCGTTTGGCTTGGTACCACGATGGAGTGCGCGCAGTGTCACGACCACAAGTATGACCCCTTCTCGATGAAGGAATACTACGAGTTGTTTGCCTATTTCAACAACACGCCGGTGGAGGTGGAGAACCCTTCGGGCAAAGGTGTCTCCTTCAATTTTTACGGTCCAAAAATGGAACTACCGATGTCTGCGGAGAAAGAAGCAACCCGCAAAAAGCTGACTGCTGAACTGGACGTTTTGAAGAAGAAGCGTGCTCAGCGGGCAAAAGCAGTGAATAAGGAATATGGTCAATGGATTGCCAATGCCGGGAAGAAGCAAGCCCCGGTGAAATGGCGGACTGTGGATTTAGTCAAATTTTCCGCCACTGGCGGCGAAACCTCCGAGCCCCTTGGTGATGGTTCCCACCTGGTCAAAGGACCGCAACCGGAGAAGACTATCTACCAGCTGAAGCTTTCCGGAATAGAGGGAAAAGTCGGTGCCATACGGGTCGAAACGCTCACCCATAAATCCCTTTCCGCAAATGGCCCCGGCCGCGGAAACGGTGATCGACCCAATATCATCCTCAGCGAGATCCGAGTGAAGGATGCCAAAGGAAAAGAGGTGAAATTAATCGACGCAGTCGCCGACTATTCACAACCGAGCTGGGACGTTTCCCAGGCGATCGATGGCGATTTGAGAAAAGGCTGGGCGATTGGCAAAGAATTTGGCAAGGACCACTGGGCTGCTTTTGAGGTGGCCGACTGGTCGACGAAGCAGGAGGACGTCTTCACTGTCGAACTGGAGCAGAATTACGGAATCGGTCGGACCATTGGCCGGTTTCGCATCTCGGTGGCAGATAGATTCCCTTCGGAAGATGCCCTTCCCAATGACATTGCCAAGCTGCTAACTAAGACCAAACGCAGCGATGCAGATAACAAAAAGCTCAAAGCCCATTTTGAAAAGAATCACCCGGTGCTGAAATCCATTGATACCGACATCGCCAAAGTGCAAAAGAGCCTGAAGGCAGTGACGCCAGACACGACTCTGGTGATGGTCGAAAAAGAGGAGCCTCGCGAAACACATATGATGATGCGGGGGAACTACCTCGACAAAGGAGAAAAGGTGACCGCTGCCACACCTGCTGTTCTGCATGCTGCGTCGGAAGAATTACCAGCGAACCGCCTTGGATTTGCTCAATGGTTGATGCAGCCGGATAATCCACTGGTCGCCCGCGTCACAGTCAACCGCTGGTGGGCGGAGGTCTTCGGCACTGGACTGGTGAAGACAGTAGAGGATCTGGGCACACAATCCGAGCCACCAACTCACCCGGAACTGCTCGACTGGCTGGCCGTGGAATTCGCCGAAAGCGGTTGGGATATGAAACACATCTTGCGCACGATGGTTACCTCAAAGGCGTATCGTCAGAACTCTGCGATGACCCACGAGAAATGGGTGGCGGCCGATCCCGAGAATCGATTTCTTGCCCGGGGCCCAAGATTTCGTATGAGCGCCGAAATGATTCGCGACAACGCCCTCGCCGTGACCGGACTACTTTCCACCAAGATGGGCGGCAAACCGATCATGCCCTATCAGCCGCCTGGCATGTGGCGCCAGGTGGGCCGAAACGAACCGAAGTGGATTGATGCCAAAGACGAAGATCGCTTTCGGCGCGGCATTTACATCGTGTATCGTCGTGCAGCTCCTTATCCGAGCTTTGTGAATTTTGACGCTCCTGACCGCAGTTCCTGTGCAGTGAGCCGTCCGCGAACCAATACCCCATTGCAGGCACTGACCCTGTTGAATGATCCGGCTTACACGGAGATGGCACTGGCTATGGCGAATCGAGTGCTGACCGAGAAAAAGGATAGTTCACTCGCTGAGCAGATCGAGTTTTTGTATCAGCATGTGCTGTGTCGCAAACCGGCCCCGACGGAAGTGGAGCATCTCAGCTACCTGGTCGAACAGAAGATCGAAGCCTACACGGAAGACGGTAAAGCAGCGCAAGAACTGATCGATGGCGGATCATCTGCCATCACGATTTCGAAAGATATTCCAAAGGAGAAGATTGCGGCGTGGTTTTATCTGACCAATGTGATTCTGAATCTGGATGAAACGGTCACGAAGGGGTAGCTGGCTTTTTATCTCAATCATCGCAGATCACGAAACAGTAAGGAGAAGGTAGTGGTGATCTCCTGATCGCCACTGATAAAGCCCTCCACTGCGGTGGCGATCTGAAGATCACCACTACATCGTTTTTTTTCGACCGGCGAATAGGCTCTGCGGAGGCGTGGGGACACACCTCCCTGCCTTTCGCAGCAGATCGGTAGATCCATTTTCGAGCGGAATTTGGAAAAAATTCCGAACCAGCTACCCGCGCCCCGCCAAAATAGCCTGAGCCACTGCGATATC
>JAHDCN010000214.1 GCA_020629815.1 Verrucomicrobiota bacterium | reverse complement strand
TCTTGCATAAGTTGCTGGAAGTTACGGTTGTAGCAACGAAGCGGTTCGCTCGGCAGCGCCGATGTGATTGGTCATCGCGGTTTTGCCACGCTCAGCCTGGGCTTTTCCTGATTCCGGATCCCGGAGGAATTCGGCGGCTGCCTCTTGCCATCCTTTTTCATCAGCCACCTGCGTGATGCCATCGACCCGAATCAGATCAGAGACGACATCGGAGAAGTTTTGCATGTTCGGACCGACAATCACTGGTTTGCCGGCGAGCACGGGTTCCACCGGATTCTGGCCGCCTTTTCCAGTGAAGCTTTTGCCGACCATGACCACATCGGCCAATTGAAACCAGGAGCGGAGTTCGCCGGTAGTGTTGGCGACATAAACAGTCTCCCCATCGCTGACTGTACCCTGTTGGGTCTCTGACCTAACCCTGTTGGGTCCACCGCGTAACAGGGTTAAGTCAACTCCCATCGCGTCGAGCTGCGTGGCAATTTCGGCTCCGCGTTCCTGATGGCGGGGGACGATTACGAGAGCCAAATTTTTGAATTCCTCCCGGAGGTTTCGCCAAACCCAGACCGCCATTTGTTCTTCGCCGTCGTGGGTGCTGCCAGCGAGGAGTATACGGCTGTTGGCACAGTCGAGTCCGTTTTCAGATAGCCAGTTTTGCAGTTCAGTGATTTGCTCTGGTGGGGGAGCGAGGTCTTTGCTTTCGTCAAATTTTACACTGCCGACGACATCGATGATCTCCTCTCGAATACCAATCGAGGACCAGCGTTGACGGTCGACTTCGAAAGGGACGGCAGCGAGATCGACCAGGGAAAAAATGGGCTCAATCAAAGCGCGGAATTTTTGGTAGCGCTTCTCGGAGCGCGGTGACAGGCGGGCGTTGACGAGGCAAACGGGAATGCCTCTGCGCTTTGCGAGCCCAACGAGATTGGGCCAGATTTCTGCTTCGACGAGGATCAGTTTCTCTGGATTGATTCGGCGCAATACGGAAGCTGCGACCCATGGCAAATCTACAGGGTTGTGAATCACGGTTACATTCGGCGATTCAAGATTTTCCTCAGCAACGCGGAATCCGGTAGTTGTGGTGGTGCTGAGAACAATTGGCTGCGCCGGGTTCGTTTTGTGCAAAGCGCGGATGATCTTCAATGCGACAAAGACTTCGCCGACACTGACTGCGTGCATCCACAGGTTACCGTCTTTCGCCAGAGCTGCGGTGGTCTCTTTGTCGAAGAAGCCGAGTCGCTGGCCGAAGTTGCGGGCCAGGCCTCCACGCCGAATCCCCTTGATGATAAAAGCGGGAAATCCCACGAGCAGAAGAAGGGGCAGAAGCAGGTTGTAAATCAGATATACAAGCGGACGCGGCATGGATCAGAATCATTAACGGATCGGCGAGAAAAAACTGAGCCGGGTATCACCAAAATCTTTTTCCCGTTCCAGTTTCCATAATGGTGTCTCGGGAACGGGTCTGCGTGCCCAGGTTTCCAGAATCAGGAAGCCCTCGTCTTTCAGAAAAGGAGGAAGGTTTTCGTTGTTCAGAAATTCGATCAGTGCGGTTTCGGTGTCTTCATCCCGAATGTAGGGAGGGTCGGCGAATATCCAGTCGATCTGATCATGAAACCGAGTGTTTCGTTCCAGAAAACGGGCCACCCGGTCTTTGCGAAGGTCAGCCTGATCGGTCAGTTTGGCTTTATCGAGATTTTTGCGAATGCAGTCGAGCGCTTCCCGCGAATCGTCGACAAACGTGACATGGCTCGCACCTCGACTCAGGCACTCGAGCCCGAGTGAGCCGGACCCGGCGTAGAGGTCGAGAATTCGGGCTTCGACCACGCCGTTTCCCAGTATGGAAAAAAGGGATTCCCGGACCCGATCGGTTGTCGGGCGGGTGAGGCTGGACGGCACTCGAATGGGAATACCGCCTGCTGTTCCGGAAATGATGCGCATAGGTCGCTGCGAATGAATGCGAGAAAGGCGGGAAATGCCAGTGCGGAATCAGAAAAAGAGACCTAATCTTTCGTGGTGACGAGCCGTCCTTTACCGTGTAATTTCCCCCGTTTGTCCCCCGGAGATTTCCACCACCCGACCACTATTCATGCGCCTGCTTCGACGGCTATTTGTCATACTCTGCCTTGTCGCGACCGGAGTCCTAATCTGGGCCGGTGTGTATACGCGCAAGCAGGGCTTTACCAAGAGCTGGCGGGCAGCGATTGAGCGGGAATTTACCAAACGCGGCTATTACGTGGAGATCGGTAAAATTACCCTTGGGGCTTTTCGCGGGCTGGTGGCGGAAGATGTGAGGTTTTTTCAGGACATCGAGCGAACTCAGGAATTGGCTTTTGTCGATGATGTCTTCCTCGATGTCGACATGAGCGAGATCTTCAACAAGAAGACACTGTCGATCAAAACACTGGATGTGGAGAATGCGAGTTTGTCTCTTCCAATTGATCCTGCAAAAAAGAACTCACCCCGGATACGGGTGAATGATTTGAGCGGACGAGTCGAAGTGACGGAAAGTGTGATCGAGATACTTCGAGCGGAGGCAAAGGTTGCGGGGATTGACGTCAATGTGAAGGGCTCGCTTCTTCGTCCGCCGACACTGAGCGAAGAGGAGGGTGCGAAAGACGACGAATCGGAAGAAGGGCAGGGGCTCAAGTCTGAACGAAAGCTGATTCAGGGAATTTTACATGAGTTGGCTCAGTATGAGTTTTCGGGGCAGCGTCCTGTTTTGGAGGTGGAGTTTCGTGGTGATATGCGGGAGTTGGCGACGTCCAATGTTTTGGCAAAAATCTCCGCTGAATCGTTCCGGAGAAAGTCGTTTCCCCATGAGATTGCAGCGCTGTCCGCCGAGGTCGAATACGATGGCCAGCATAACCATGTGTTTCTGAAAAATGCGTTGATCCAGGATGACAAGGGGACCCTCTCTCTGGATGCAAATTGGAAAGAGGCTTCAGACCGAATTGAGTTTACCGCGAACTCGAATATCGATTTGATGAAGCTCACAGGAACGCTCGGCATCGATATGCAGCAGTTCGGTGAGTTCGTTTTATACACCCCGCCTACCGTGACAGCTGAGGGGCACATGACGATGCCAGAGTTACTTGAAGTGATTCGAAAGCATCGCGAAAAACAGGATGGTGAAAAAGTCCCGTTTACCTTTCCGGGAGAAGTGCTCGGCGAAGTTCACGTAGAGAAGTTTGTCAGTCGGGGAACGGTATTCAGCAGTCTGGATTTTGGCTATAGCCTGGCAGATGACCGTGCCTACTTACGCAATCTGAGACTTGAGCATAAGAGTGGGGTTGCGTTTCTGAATTTGAAGCACGAACCCGGAAAGGGGGCGGAAGCGCTCCAGTATCAGAGCGAGATCAAACTCGACCCGATGGCGTTTCAGCCATTTTTCGGAGAAAAGGGGCGCAAGTTTCTCAGCCGTTGGAAATTCGATGACAGTTCAACTGTCTATCTCGCAGCAGCAGGGCAGGGGCCGGGTTTGGATTTCAAAGAGTGGCAGAGCGAGTGCGCTATCGATCTGCGGAATTTCAGTCTGAATGGAGTGCCGTTTCTGGTAGCGGAGGCGAACCTGAAGACTGATAGCGCGAACTTGTATTTTCGTGATGTGAAGATGATCCGTGAAGAGGGACACATCACAGGCGAGATGGCTCAATTTGTTTTGCCGACCAAGCAATGGAAATTGAAGGGAGTGACCTGCACGGCAGACCCGGTGCAAACAACCAGGGCATTTAGCGCAAAAGCGGCTTCTGTGATTTCCAAATATCAATTCACGGACATACCAACGGTCCGGCTCTCAGGCAACGTGGATGGCAGGTCGAGTGCTGAGGTGGGGACCTCAGAGCGCAATACTGATCTGAAGATTGCCTTCGCTTCCGATGGGCAGGCCAGCATGCAGTTCCTTGGTAAAACGATGATTCTCGATCAGCCAAAAGGTGATCTCCATTTGGAAAAGAGTCGGGTGCACATCACCTCACTCACAGCAGGTGTTTTCGGAGGGAAACTGGCTCTGGAGTTTGATTCGAAAAACGTCCGGTCAGCAGAGAAGCCGTATGATGCGACGATTGCGATTGAACGGATTCCTCTGGAAAAGATCACCTTGCTTTACAGCGGCACCGACCAATCGAAAGGACTGCTCACCGGTTCCTTTAATCTTTCCGGTAATGCGGGTTCGGTGAATTCTTTGAATGGGCATGGTCAGGCGATGATCACCAATGGAGACCTCTTCGGTATTCCTGTATTCGGGCCTCTGTCGAAAGTGATTAAGGACGCGAGTCCAAATGTGGATCGCAACGGCTACAGTATTGCCCGCGAAGCGAAGGCTACATTGAGAATCGAGAATGGTGTCATTTACTCAGAGGATTTTCAGGCGTTCACTGATACTTTTCGATTGAATGCGAGTGGTCTCGTCAACAGCAACGACAAGACGATTAAAGTGTTGGCTGTGATGTCGCCTCGTGATGATTTGGCCAACGCTCTGGTCAGTCCGTTTAAAGAGTTGTTGGCTTATGAGGGAACTGGAGAATTCAGTAATCCGACCTGGAAACCAAAGGCGCTATCTGAGGTGGCCAAGCTGCCGGGCGATCTGATTAATGAAGTCGTAAAAGTTCCGGCTCAGGTGGTGAATGAAGCGGTGAAAGTGCCGGGCCAAATGGTAAACGAGATGTCGAAGATCCCCGGAGAGATGATCAAGACATCCAGCCAGTTGGTTGAGGACGTAGCTGAGGTGCCTGTGAAAGGTTTGCAAATGATCGGCAAGACTCTTTTGGGTGGCAAGAAGACGGACCAACCTTCGGCACCCGGAGAAGAAGATCAGGACAAACCCAAAAAACCGATCCTGCCGCTGAAGAAACTGTTCGGCGGGAAGAAGGGGCAGTAGCTGGCAGGCTCAATTGTAAGGGGGGCATGAGTGTTAGTGAACGGTTTGCGGCTTTTCTCGAGGACTTTTCTGAATCCCGCATTGAGCAAATGTCCGAGCTGTTTGCAGAGGAGTTGGATTTCAAAGATCCGCTGAACGAGGCAATTACTCTGGATCACCTGAAGAAAATCGAGCACGACCTTTTCAAGCAGTTGAAAGAAATCCGCTTCGAGGTCACGTCGCGACAGGAACAGGGAGAGGAGGCCTTTGTTGCCTGGATCATGCGGTATCGTTTCCGCCTCTGGCAGCGGGAAATCGAGGGATGTTCCCACATCAAATTCAATGCGGAGGGAAAGATCACTTTTCAACGTGACTACTGGGACGCGTCGCTCCCGATCTATGGGGAATTCCCACCGCTAGGGTTTTTGATGAAGGGGATTAAGAAGCTGCTGTCGGTGAAGCCG
>JAHDCN010000213.1 GCA_020629815.1 Verrucomicrobiota bacterium | reverse complement strand
ATAATTTTCATAATTTCGTGACTTTTACCGGTGGTAGCCTATCTAATCCGGTCAGAAATAAACCCGTGGAGCCCAGTTTGTTATCGAAGTTCGATAGCGAGTTAGCGAAACGGAACCGCGCTCGCCCGTTTCGCACAAAACCGATTGGGTGGCATTCATCAAAACCTTGATACTAGAAAGACTACTCAATTCATGGACGCAGTAAGATTACTCGGCAGCCTGCTCGGCAACAACGCAATGGGTTCCAATACCGGAGCCAATATTCTCGGATCTCTCCTTGGTGGAGGGGGCGGTGGCGGCGGCGCAGCAGCCAACATTCTCGGAACTCTTTTGGGCGGTAGCCAGCGCCAAAGCGGCGGTGGACTTGGAGCTCTCGGTGGACTCCTCGGAGCCGCGACCCAGGGACAACACGGCGGAGGCGGTGGCCTCGATGCGCTCGGAGCTTTGCTCGGCGGTGGAGCCGGATCCGGAAACCTCGGTGCTTTAGCCGGACTCCTCGGTGGAGGCGGAGCCCCGCAACGTGGCGGTGGCGGACTGGGCGGATTGCTCGGCGGCCTGCTCGGTGGCGGCAAACAGCAGCAACAGGCTGGTGGTGCCGGTGACTTGCTCGGCGCTCTCCTCGGTGGAGGTGGTGGCGGAGCTGCCGGTGGACTCGGCGGTTTGCTCAGCGGTGTGCAGCAGCAAAGTGGTGGTGGCGATGCCAATCCAAGTGACCTTCTCGGTGCGCTTCTCGGTGGTGGCAAGCAACAGGCTCCCCCACAGGAAGCTCATAGCGAAGCAGAGATTTTGATTCAAGCGATGTGCAACGCGGCCAAGTCTGATGGTCAGATTGATCAGGCAGAGCAGGAAGCGATTCTCGGTCGTCTCGGTAACGTGGGTGATGATGAGATTGCCTACCTGCGTGAGCAGCTCGGATCTCCGCTGGATCTGGATGGATTTGTCCGCAAGGTTCCGGCTGACATGGCGCAGCAGGTGTATGCCTTTTCGCTGATGGCGATCAAGCTGGATACCCAGAACGAAGCGCAATACTTCGGTCAGCTGGCTCAGTCGCTGCGCATCGATGCGGATACCGCGAATCAGATCCACGCTCAGCTGGATCAGCCTGAGATTTTTGCCTAGAAAATTTCCCTTGAGTGGGACCCTCTGAATTCCCCCAATATTTCTCCTCCTTTCCCCCACACCCCCCAAAACCCGGCTCTGGCGCTATTCCTCCTTTCCCCTCGAGCGCCAGGGTCGGGTCCCCCCAACCCAATTCGCAATTGCCTCCGGCCCTTCACCATGAAGAGCAGGAAGGAAATGAAGGCCCAGCCTTTGACAGGGCAGAAATGAAAACGCGAATTCGGCGCAAAGGGCTGCGAATTTAACAAATCAGGATTCGCGTCACCCTTTAAAATAATTTCAGCGTAGATAGTCCGCCATCGATCTGAATGACCTGACCGCTGATAAAGCCGGAGTCCCGGCCCAGCAGAAACTCCACGGCAGCTGCGATTTCGTTGGCATCGCCTACGCGCTTCAGGGGATGGCGATTTGCGGATGCCTCTGCTTTTTCGGGAGAGTTGAGCAGGGGCGCTGCCAGAGGGGTGTCGGTCAATGAAGGGGCGAGGCAGTTGACTCGTATGGTTGGCGCCAGTTCCGCAGCGAGCGATCGAGTCAGGCCTTCGATGGCGCCTTTTGCAGCAGCGATACTGGCATGAAAAGGCAGGCCCGTTTGCACGGCCACGGTGGAAAACAGCACGATCGACGCGTGATCTGCTTTTTTCAAAGCGGGGAGATTTGCCTGCAGTAAATTAACGGCCCCCAACAAGTTCACCTGCAGGTCGGTGAGAAACTCTTCAGTGGTTGTGCGATGAAAGGGTTTTAGATTGATGGTGCCGGGAAAATAGACAAAGCCATCAAGGGACTCCGCATCGACGGTTGGCGCTTCTTCATCGGAGGCATCGAATGAAACGGTCTCCACCGAGTCGAGGGCATCCAGTTGATCGGTCGAGCGAGTCGCGCAGATGACGCGGTTTCCCGAAGAGCTAAGCCTTTTTGCGGTCTCCAGACCGATTCCCGAATTGCCGCCGGCAAGTAAATAGGTGTTTCCCATACCCACAGGCTACGAGGCAGCCTGTGGTATCGGATGACTACTCTTTCTCTGAATCCTGCGACTGAGTGTCTTCAGAATCTTTGGCATCAGTCAGAGGGTGAGCTTTGGGATTGGCGATGGTGAAGTCGTTGCGTTGACTTTGCAGTTTCAGGGTTCCTGTCACCCGCAGCCAATCTCCTTCGCGGAAGTTGATCAGATCATTGGTATCAGATTGCTCGAACTCGACATTGATGGTTTTCGACGTGCTTCGGCGATTGGAATCGTAGCGGACGGAATAGGGCAGCGAGAAGCTGGCTTCGATTCTGGAAGGTTTGTCTTCGTTGGGGTTGGACTTCTTCTCGCGCAGGCTACTGAGCTTGAGAACCCAGTCGACAGCCAGGCCATCGGCTGCGTCTATGAAGGCGCTGCGAGCGAGTTCGGTATTTCTGTCCCAGAGAAACAGGCCGACAAATTCTTCGCGGGATATGGACTCTCCGAGGCTGGTTGCATCCTGTGAGTCCAGTTCCGGTTGATGCAAATGAACGGTGTGATCCCGCAATTTTTCCGGGGTATCCGGAATGCTGTCGACTGCTTTGGGGATGAAGTAGGTAAAAAAAGCGATCACGGCAAAGATGCTGAGACCGACAATTACGACTAAACCAATACAACAGCCGGTGGAATTGTTGCTCGGTGGTGAAGGGCGGGTTCCATTGCTCATAGTTGGAGGATAGCGGAAAAGCCCCTCTGGATTCCACTACAATTCAACTTCTTGTTTGTAGCCGTTACCATTCGAGGCGCAGAAGATAGTCGTCCATCACGAAGCCACCACCGATGTCGGCGCAGTCTTGCCCTTCTTTGGTGAAGCCCATTGCTTCATAAAACGCTAACGCAGGAGTGTTGGTCCGGTTTACCCGGAGTCGAAAGTTTTGGGCACCTGCCGCGGTTGCAATTGCGCGAATCTCACCCAACGTCTGCCGAGCCAGGCCCTCGCGCTGAAAATCAGGATCGACGTAGAGTTTATGCAATTCACAGCTGCCATCGGAATCAATGGGCCCGAAAGAAACGAACCCGGCCTTTTGGTCATCTGATTGGATCCAGAAGTAGTCTGTGCCGGATTTGATTTGGGCCAAAGTCACCTCAGGCGCATACATCATTTTCAGCATGTAATCGATTTGCTCCGGGGAAATCATGAAGCTGTAGACGCGTGGCCAAAGCTCAGCAGCGAATGCTAAAAGGGCGTCAGCTTCTGCGGGTTTTAGTTTCTGGAGGTGAAATTGTGCCATAGTGAGCGAGTCCCGGAGAGAATTCTGCAACCTCGTTAGGAAGGCTTTCGTAATCAAACAAGGAAGAGGTGACCGTTGACTTCCCGTCAAAAGGGGCTTTCTTCCCGCGTCTTTTCAAACAAAACCTGATTTAATGAGCGCCCACCACGATCACGAAGAAGAAAACAGCTCCCTCGGAAAGCTGATCGGTTTCGCATTTCTTATCGCATTTATGTTTGGTCTCATCGCGATGATGGGCATCGTGGGGTTTGCCTTTCTGGGCGGACGCCCAACTCCCCAGGGATTAGCGAAGAAAGCGGATAATGTCGCCAAGGCTACTGAAGCTGCACCGGCTGCGTCTGTGGCTGCTGCTGCACCGGCACCTGCAAAGCAGGCTGCGCCAGCGAAATCAAATGCTGCAAAAAGCGATGCGCCTGCTGCAAAAGAATCTGCGGCACCTGCTGCAGGGGCAGCACCTTCAGCTGAGCAAATGGCTTTGGGACAAACCAGCTATGCGATGTGCGCCGCTTGTCACGCGCCGGATGGTAAAGGTTTGAAAGCTGGTCCGGCGCTGATGGCTCCTTCCCTTGTTGGATCTGAAGTGCTGCTGGGTGATCCGGACGCATCGCTCCTGATTGTGCTGAATGGAATCGCCAAGGAAGATATGAAATACATGGGCCAAATGATGGGATTGGCCGCTGGACTTGATGATGAGAAGCTGGCTGCCGTTTTGACCTTTGTCCGGAATAGCTGGGGCAACAGCGCTCCAGCGATTACTACGGAACAGGCGGCCGCCGCCCGTAAGAAATTTTCCGGTGTCTCTGGTGCGGTGAAGCGCGACGAGATCATGAAGGTCGTCGAAAAGCACAAGTGATCTTCATTTCGTATCGATCAATGAAGAAGCGGCTTTCGGGCCGCTTTTTTTGTGTACAGATTTTGCTCTCCTATGGGACATCGCTTGACCCATCCCTAAATTGAGTGAATACTGTTCGTATGGGCAGTCCGGAGAGCAAGACAAAAGGGAAAGCCGAAGGCGCGCGTCGTCCGCTGGAGCGAGTGTTGCGCATTCACGAAATGGTGAACCGGGGTGGCTACCCGAATTGCAGCAGCATCGCGCGGGAAATGGAAATGAATCGCAAGACGATTCAGCGCGATATCAACTTTATGCGCGACGAGCTGGATCTGCCGATCGCCTACAGTGATAGCAACCATGGCTACCACTACACCAAACCGGTGAATGACTTCCCGTTTTTGAAAACCACGGCGGAGGATTTGGTTTCCCTGATCATGATGCGGAGCGCGCTGGCTCCGCTGAAAGGGTCGGAGCTCGAGTCGGCGGTTCGAAACAGCTTCCAACGTGTGCTCTCGACGATGCAGGATCAGGTGTCGATTCCCTGGACTGATCTGGATCAGGCCTTTTCGGTGAAGTCGACCGGGCTCACGGAGCGTGATGTGTTGCTGTTCGACCGGTTGGCTCGTGCGGTATTTGATTGCCGGGAAATCAGTTTTGAATATCGAAAGCTGAAGTCTGACGAAACCATGCAGCGACGCCTGCAGCCTTATCATCTCACCGAAGTGGACGGTGGTTGGTATTTGATCGGTTATGATCTTTTGCGGGAGGCGATGCGCACTTTTGCTGTTCCCCGCATGAGGAATGTCCAGGTGACAGAGAAACGCTTCGTGCGTTCACAGAAGTTTAAATTGGAAGACCATTTTGCCGGTAGCTTCGGGGTCTGGTCCGGAGATTCCGGAAATGGGAAAAAACTCTACGATGTCTGTATTCGGTTTCGTGGATTTGCTGCCCGGGTGGTGGCCGAGCGGCGCTGGCACCCGAGTCAGGAAATCACTGATCTGGATGGCAAGGGCAACGAGATCGAGATTCGAATGAGTCTCACGGCTCTCGAGGATATTGCCCGTTGGGTCATGGGCTATGGCTCATTGGCAGAGGCAGTCAGTCCACCGGAGTTGCGGGAAGAGGTCGCCCGGGAATTGGAGCTGGCCGCGAAGCAATATTAGACCATTTCACCGGTGAAAGTGGTAGAATGGCGGAGTCAGATTGGCTCAAA
>JAHDCN010000212.1:2465-5398 GCA_020629815.1 Verrucomicrobiota bacterium | reverse complement strand
GCCATGGGTTCTTCCAATGAGAATTCCGGCATCAAGCCCTGCCACAATCCTCACGATCTGGAGCGAATTCCGGGCGGCTCCTCAGGAGGCTCGGCTGCCGTGGTCGCAGCGAACACGGCGATCGCAGCTCTTGGCACGGATACAGGTGGTTCGATTCGTCAGCCCGCCAGTCATTGTGGAGTGGTGGGACTGAAGCCTACCTACGGCCGGGTTTCCCGCTACGGTCTGGTCGCCTTCGCGTCCTCTCTCGATCAAGCAGGTCCAATGACCAAGACGGTTGAAGATGCGGCGCTACTGTTGCGCACCATTGCCGGCAGTGAAGAACGCGACTCAACCTGTCTCGACGACGCGGTTCCCGACTACACCGAGGCCATCGGTCAGGATGTGAAAGGACTGAAAGTCGGTCTGCCGAAAGAGTATTTTGCCGAAGGCCTCGATCCACGAGTGAAGGAAAAGGTCGAAGCCGCGATCCAGAAGCTGGAATCACTCGGTGCGGAGACGGTGGAAATTTCCCTGCCAAATACGGAGTATGCTGTAGCGACCTATTACATTATCGCCACAGCGGAAGCCTCGGCCAACCTGGCTCGTTTTGATGGGGTGCGCTACGGACATCGCGCGGAAGCCGATGATTTGATCGAGCACTACAAGCAGTCCCGGGCGGAAGGTTTCGGCGACGAGGTGACTCGACGCATCATTCTGGGGACCTACGTTTTGAGCTCGGGCTACTATGACGCCTACTATTTGCGAGCACAAAAAGTGCGCACCCTGATCCGGAACGACTTTTCCGCGGCGTTTGAAAATGTCGATGTGATTGCTTCACCGGTGTCCCCCACCCCGGCGTTCAAGCTTGGAGAAAAACTGAGCGATCCACTGTCGATGTATCTCGCTGACATTTACACGATCTCTGCCAACCTGGCTGGCATCTGTGGAATCAGTGTGCCTTGTGGAACGGTTGAAGAAGGCGGGAGTCAGCTCCCAGTCGGATTGCAATTACTTGGCAAGCCGATGGCGGAAGCGGATATCCTGCGCGCCGCCCATGCGGTTGAAGTGGGTTGATTGATCGGCACATCGTAGATTCGGATTCATCCGAATGATTTGGCCTACTCGTATTCGGATAAATCCGAATCTACGCCCAAATGCGCTCCCGCCTTTTACCGGCGTCTGGAATAGCATTTGCCTGGTTCGTGGCAATTCGATGAGCAGACCACGCAGCGGCAGCAGCATCGAGAAGGTCGTCGGCCGGAACACCAGCGCATTCGTCAGGTAACTGATCAGGGATTTCGATGCCCTCCCCGGAAAGCAAACGGCGGCGCAACAATTGGCCGTTCCAACTTTTCTTGGTGAAATTCAGCGGTTGCCCTGCGATTTCGAGAAAGCACAACTCCGGATGCACTTCGTAGATTCTCGGATCAGCCTCCGCCACTATGTGCGCTTCCCGAATATTTTTGATCAACGCAAAAGACTGAGCCGATATTCCCCTGCCGGTGACACGCTTTGATTCAGCGTTGGCATCGCGGTAGTTGTCCCACTTTTCGTCCAAACAAAATGCCGGAGGTGCATCAAAAACGCTGCTGCGCCTTGGCCCGAGTAATGACCGGGCTTCCATGTCCGCGATTCTTGGCGGTCGCTCGACCAAACCGATTGGAACATCCACGGCAATTATCTGCGCATCGGACGCAGCGCTTAACTCACTCAGGGAAGGAAAGACTTCAACTTTCTTCCATTTCCCATTCTGCAAAGTAACGGCTACCCACTTTCCTTTCCAGCCGTCTACGCCAAGCACTTCCATACAGAAGGTTACGGATCAAAAAGCATCGAGGACCCCTGCGGAATTTCTCCACAGGAGTCCTCTCTATACCTAGTCCCTCTTAGACAAATTGTTCGCCGCGGGGGTTTCGGCTACTCGTTGAGTGCCCTTCGAAAGCTGGGTGTCAATTTCCAGCTTTCCGCTGCTTTTGGAACAGGCGCAGGACGGGCCTTTTTTTCGAAACGCGATCCTGGCGGATCGGTTTTCTTTCTGCAGAATGCCAGAAGTCGGAACCGCCATTCGGGTCCCAGGCATTTGCATCCCAATAATTCTGATACGGCGGTGCTTTCGCCGGCTTGGTGACTTGTTTCACTTGGCTGGTCATCGCAGGAACGACAGGAATGCGGTCTACGGCATACCCCATCGCAGCAAAAGCGAAGGTCAGTAGTGAAACAATCGTGATGGATCGTTTCATTTTTCTCGGTGTGTCTGGTTGTCTGTGTGTGTCGCACTGGGTGTGTAATCCGGCGCGAACTAAAATTACCATAATTATAATTATTGTCAAAATTTTATTACTTCTCTTTACTCGGGAAGATTGAAATGTCAGAATGCCGGGACTTCGCTGATTTATGAAAGACTGCCCGCTTCGTACCTCCGTTATTGGGAGTTACCCCTTTCCCGCCTGGCTGGAATCCAGCACCTCGCGCCTGGATGAATTCGGGGCCAACGACATTGCCGAAATGCAGGACGACGCCGCCACCGTAGCGATTCAGGATCAACTGCGCGCCGGGCTTGATGTCATCACCGATGGGGAACAAACCCGCTTCGATTTTAATCTCAGCTTTTATGGAATGCTGGAAGGTATTTCCCTTGAGGCAGACTCTCCTCGAAAGTGGGGACCTCCGGCTCACGATCAGCGGGGAAAACATGAAGTGACCGGTGAGTTGGCCGCTCCCAACGGACTAGGCACAGTCGAAGAATTTCAACGACTGCAGCGACTCGCGCCGGAAGGTCAACGACTCAAGATGAGCGTTCCGGGACCGTTCACGATGTCCGGCCGACTGCTCCCGAATGAACAGTATGAAGATCGATTTGCCCTGACCGAAGCTCTGCTGCCGCTGATTCGAAACGAGCTCGTCGCTCTGGTCGAAGCCGGTTGTGAAGAAATCTGTGTCGATGAGCCATC
>JAHDCN010000212.1:0-2365 GCA_020629815.1 Verrucomicrobiota bacterium | reverse complement strand
CCGGAAATGATCGCGGAAAACGTCCATGCCTGTCTGGAACATGCGCCCGCGGATCGATTGGTTTTCACTCCCGACTGCGGACTCAGCCAAACCGCTCGCTGGGCGGCGAAGCAAAAGCTCATCAATATGGTCGAGGGGGTTCAAATGGTAAGAGACAGTCTGTGGGCCGCCGGTTCGTGATCGATGATCCCTGCGTTTCAAAAAGACGAGGCACTGCTCGAGGATATCCAATCGGCAGAACCCGAAGGTTTTTGCGCGTGGTGGCTGGGTCAGTCGGGCTTTCTGATCAAGTGGCAGGGTGAATACCTTTTGTTTGATCCTTACCTCTCCGATTCCCTGACCAGAAAGTATGCGGAAACAGACAAGCCTCACGTTCGAATGAGTGAGCTCGCCATCGATCCGGCGCGGCTGGACTTTGTTCGCTACGTGACCTCAAGCCACAATCATACCGATCATCTCGACTACGACACCTTAGCTGCGCTCGGGGAAATTTCCCTGATTTTGCCGCAGGCCAATATCGAGTTCGCGCGGGATCGCATGGGAGACGCACCAATTGAATATCTCGGTATTGATACCGAAATTTCAACTCAAGCAGGCCCCTGGAAAATCACAGGAATCACTGCTGCCCACAACGAAGTCGTTCGGGACGAAAACGGACACAGTAAGTTTCTCGGCTTCATTGCCGAATTTGGAGATTATTGCATCTACCACACCGGGGACACTTTGTGGCACGACGAGCTAGTCGGGGAACTCTCCCCTTTCGATATCGATCTGGCGTTTCATCCGATCAATGGAAACAAGCCCGAGCGCCGGGTAGCGGGTAATTTGAATGGCAAGGAGGCAGCAGAGCTGGCTGCGCGTTGCGGGATCGGAGTAGTGGTGCCGCATCATTTCCACCTATTTGAGTTTAATACTGCAGAGCCCGATGTCTTAATTGCTCGCTGCGAAGAACTGAATCAATCCTGCCGGGTTCTGAGAATCGGTGAGCGAATCGATATTTCGTGACCGCAATTTTTCCGCGATAGCTTCATTGTAACGGATCGCAGGAAAGGCGTTATTCTTAGGTATGAAGTGGCCCCTCTTTCTTCTTTCCAGCCTTTGTCTTCCTCTGTCGGTCTCTGCTCAGCAGGGTATCTCTCTGACAGAAAAAAATACTCTTCTCCAGGAACTGGAGAAGATGGAGAATGTCGTGAATGAAAAGCGACTGTCGAATCGCAAAAGTGCCGTTGATGCATTTCGTGCCGCCTCCGCCAGCAATAAGAGTGCTTACGAATTCTATCTGGCCTGCTCCAAGGAGCTGAAGTTCACTCGAGCTGATGCGCGTGAGTCCGAATACCGGGAATGGAGAGAGCGTCAGGAATCCAGATTAAAGAATGATGAGTCCATGACAGCTTTGAGGCTGCAGCTGCAGTGGTTAGTGATCACTTTGCGCTATGCGGAAGGCGTGGAATTGGAGACTTTGATTCCGGAAGTCGAGACTTTTGTCTCCAATATCGTCGCGAATTCCGAGGAACTGGGCTCGGCCAACAGGATTTTGATGGAGCCGGTAAATCGCACCATTTTTGCGGAAGCCTATGAATTGAATCAGTCTCTGAAAATCGAAAACTGGGCTTATGCGCCGGGAAATTATCAGGATGTCTACAACACCGTGATTCTGCCGTTTTATCGTGAAGAGAAACCTGATCTTCTACCTGCTGCCTGGGATAAGAAAATCCAGCTGGAGAAATACCTGATTGAATCCACTAAGGAAGACGACAAGATCGCCATGGATAAATGGGTCAACGAGAAAACTCCCCGCCTGTATTGGGCGAAATCGACCGACATTTTCCAACATGGCCACGAGAATCAGGCCATCACAACCATGATGGGAATCCTCCGACAGCAATCAGACCATCCTGATGCGACTCGATGGATTCAACAGCTCAAGAATCTTTTGCAGAGCACTGCCCCTGCGGCACCGGAAGAAACTACTGCTCCAGAAGCCCCTGCTCCTCCGGCTGAAGAACGTCCGTTGGAACAACTTTTCGAGCCTCAAGGGTAGTCCACAAAAAAACGCATCATCCCCTTTCGGGAATGATGCGTTCTTCAGAAATCTGTTCAGCGATTACTCGCTACCGCACTGAGCAGCCACTTTTTTCGGGCGCTTCAGCAGGTCGAGGACTTCGCGGGAGTTCAGACGCTCCACTTCTGCCTGGTCCATTCCCAGAGCGATTAGGCGGCGTTTTTGTTCCAGACGACGACGTCTCTTTGCACCCGGCTTCTTCTTGGGGCGTGTCTTATTCGTTTTGCGATATTTCCTGCGAAGTCTCATGATCGAAAGGATGGAAATTTTTTGATTGGCCGTCTTCGAAAAAACGGGCAGAAC
>JAHDCN010000211.1 GCA_020629815.1 Verrucomicrobiota bacterium | reverse complement strand
GCCTGAACGGCTTCGGATTGTAGTGCTATTTCAAAAGATTCGGCTGAACTCACGCGAGCGAGGGGAATTCGATATTTGATGCTACCAGCCTTCCAGAGCTCGAAGTGCCGTTGATAGGCTTCGAGATAGCGGAGTAAAAGACGACGATCAACACGGTGGTTGTGACGATCTTCTGTTTCCACATCGATAAATTCGTAGTTTCCTTCCCAGCCGGGATTGGCTTCCGATACGGAATACGGGGCCAATACAAGGCTGCGGCCTTTGCCGCGGCTCAATTCACGAAGAAAAGATTCGGGGTTTCCGGTAAAGAGCAGATCACTGATCAGCAATCGCAGTGATTGAGCACGCAGTGGGAGTGGCGACAAATCCGGAGCGAGAGAGGACTCTTCCTGCGCAGGCAGTTGATTTACCTGCTCGACCCAGGCATGGGAAAATATCGCATCAGCGGGAAACCGTATTTGCTGATCTCCTTTGACCACAAAGACGTTGGTCGATGCGCCGGATTTTAGGGCCGAAAATTGGGCGAAGTAAAAGAGCTCCAGCGTTCGCTTCGACTTTTCTTCATCAACAAACATGGAGTCTGACACGTCGAGAATGATGTCGATCACCGGACGGACTTCCTCCCGATACAACTTCATGCTGTAGTTGCCGGTTCGCGCATAGGCCTGCCAGTTGATATGGCGGGGATCATCGCCGGGTAGGTAACTGCGGTGATCCTGAAAATCGAGAGAGCTGCCTACTCCGCTGCCGGCAAAATCCCCGGAGTTACCTCGCCAGGTTTGATCCCGCAACGGCAACTCAAAGTGATCAGCGTAAGCTTGTGCGCGCGCTGAAATCTCATCGAGTTGATTTTTTTCCGTCGGGATAGGCATGGCTACGATTTACGGATTTCCCGGTAGGCTTCCTTCATTTCCTTGTAGAGAGGGAAGGCGCGAAACAATGGAATGAGCAGGCTGATCACCAGGATAGCTGCCATTGCCAGAATGAAATACCAATTGGCGTCGATATCGCCATCATTAAGCCCAAGCAGGGTGACCGAGGGGAGTAACCCAACCATATAGAGGATTTCGGAAATACCGCTGGCGGAACTTGCCACTGCAAAGATCAGCATGGTCAGAAGCGCAACCGCCGCCTGGATGAACGCATACGACCCAAAGTGCATTTGGGTGTTGGTAACCTTTTTCAAGAACAGGTGAATAATGATCAATGGAAATGTGATCATCGCTCCGCAGCAGAGAACTATAAGGCATCCTTCTCCCAGGCCATAGCCGGTAAGGTTCAATTCCTGCAGCAGCAGAACGGCTCCTGACCAAAGAAGAAAAACAAGCCCCGTATACCAGATTCCGGTATGCCATCCCGGTGAAAAGAAATGAGCAAACAGCCTCTTGATCGGATTGCCTGCGAAGGGCCGCAAAACAGCTTCCGGAATAGGTGGTGGCTCGGTGATGGCATCGAGCACAGACAAGCCAAGTATCAGCGCACTGAACAGAAAGGCATCCTCATCATTCCAGGAATAGAAGGCTAAAGAAATAGCAGCGAACAGGATTGCTACCAGTCTTTTACGCGTGGCATGATTCTCCGACATGGGCCCAATTCTGCTGGCTCCGAAGGATAAGAAAAAGAAGATGCCGTAGATCGAAAACAGGATGGTGAGAGTAATCTTACTGGATGATGGGGTTCCGAAGTCGAAGAGGATGGCGGTGAGGAAAATGTATCCGAAGAAACAGCCGACCAATAGAATTACCCGAAGGACATAGTTTTTAAATGCTGAGCACCCAATGATCACTGCAGATGCCAGGAGCGAACCGATAAGCATCAGCCCGAGAGTTCCCAGATCGCTGACAAAATTCACTCCTCCAAGGAAGTAGCGCATTACGAGGTAAGGCAGTATGCCGATGGCCAACAGCAGACTCTGGGCATTCAATGCAGTCCATTTTCCCAGGGTGATTCGCCAGGAATTCAGCTCCGTCATCTGAATCAGGTCCATGGTATTCAGTGTATACTCGGAGCTCAGTGCATTGAAGCCCCGCAGCGGTTGGATCACCAGGAGGCTCACCACGACGAAGAACCAGAAGAACCCGGTTGCTTCGCTCGATCCAGGGTCGGCTGCGCCAATCAGGATGCAGAGGATCATGAATGCCTGCAGCAAAATGAAAGCGATCGTAAACAGGTTGGTACGCAATCCCTGACGGAGCTCTTTGACCAACATCGGACTCAAGCGACCCGGAAAGTCCGCAAGGTCGGTGACTGCCGCTGATGGGAGTGGTGGAGGTGAGTTCGACATAATTTAACTGACGATGCTGCCTCCGCTTTCTTCGATTTCACCGAGGATTTCAATAAAGGCGTCCTCAAGATTTCTTTCTTCCTGATGAAACTCAGTAACGGCGATGTCTGCTTTGATCATTCGTTTGAGAACCAAAGCGATTTCCTCGGGATCCAGGGAATCGATCTCGATTCGACCGCCTGCTTTGGTGGAGTCCTTCCATTTCACATTTGGTGCCATTTCAGCCCATTCCTCCAGGGCTTTCGGGTCTCCCGCGACCTTTACGTTGACCATGGTCTTCTCCTCAGCTCCGCGCTTCAGGCTTTCGGCGCTGCCGTGATGAATCATCCGGCCCTGATTAATGAACAGAAGCTCGTCGCACATTTCTCCCAGCTCGGAAAGGATGTGAGAACTAATGAAGACGGTCTTGCCTTCCTCGGCCAAAATACGAATCAGGTGCTTGAGCTCGACGCGCGCCTTGGGATCGAGACCTGCGGCGGGTTCATCCAGAATCAATACATCGGGATCGTGAAGCAAAGCCCGGCCAAGACAAAGCCGTTGCCCCATCCCCTTGCTGAGCTTGTTGATCAGTCGATTTGATAACGTAGTCAAATCGGTGAACTCCATGATTTCCTCGACTCGCTCCAACCTTTCTTCGCCGGAATATCCCAGAGCCCGGGCGAAAAAGTCGAGATACTCGAGCACAGTCATGTGCTTGTAGGTGCCGTAGTGATCCGGCATCCAACCAATTTTCTTCCGCACCTGCCCCGGGTATTGAACCACATCGACGCCGCCCACTTTGACCACTCCGCGATTCGGATAGTCGAGCGTTGCAATGATCCGCATTGTGGTAGTCTTGCCGGCGCCATTGGCACCTACGAAGCCAACGACTTTACCCGGCGCGATGGAGAATGAGATTCCGCGAACCGCGTGGACGCCTTCGAACCATCGGGAGAGATTGTTTACTTCGATGGCGGGCACCACGCCGCTTTCGATCGCGGGGGACGAGGGCACAGTTTCCCGTTTGGGAAGTGTAGGAGGTAGATTCTCTTTCTCTACGATTTCTTCCGGAGCGGTGTCTTCCTGGGTTGAATTTTCTTCACTCATTGTTGCTCCTCCTTTGGCTCCGGTCTGCTGGCAGTGGTTGGGAGACTTCCCGTCAGCAACACGAAATCGTTGTTCCAGCGAATGGAGGGTGATGTTTCCACCAAGAGTTGTTCCGGCTGTTTTACCACGGCAAAGAAGCGGTTCTTCTTTCGGTTCAACGCCCGGATCGAGTCACCTTTTGCCTTCCCAAAAGGTTCGGAAGCTTCCTTGATCCATTTGACCAGAGTGTCGGTTTCTGCCATTTCCAGGGGGATTGGATTGCCGGGATCCACCGTGGCTCCATCCGGCGTTCGCCAGACCCGACCGAAGTCATCGCGATAGAAAAATTCTTCTACAGAAAACGCCAGACTGGAAAAGAGTTCCGGTGGTGTGTCCTGCGTAGCATCGAAAACATCCTGACTTAACACGGCCGGCTTGCGAACTTCGATCCTGGCCCGGGTGGGCCGTGATGCACGGATTGCGAATCCCTGTTCGGATCGGCTGCGGAAAAAGTCTCCACTCATTTTTTTCCCGGCAAAGCGAAGTGAGCCCAGTGAGGAGCCTGAACGTGACAGTGGGTTCCACGGACTCTTGGGAAGTTTCACCGGTGTGATTTCCATTTGTTCCTCCGCCTCAAATCCGGAACTCAACATCACCCCGGTTCGGCTGATTTGCTGTTGGTGAATATAGACTCGCTTTTCATCGGTATGAGACTGCAAATCCGCCAGCGCGACCCGCAATCCGTTTCCGCCGACACCGTCTTTGATATAAATGATGGCCATGATGATCAGGCAGGCGGCCAGCGAGATCAAAGGCGTAGTGATAAAAAGTCGGTGTCGCTGGCCTTCTTTGGCGAAATAAAACAGGTTCACGGGCGCCACTATGACGGCGAAGATAATCAACAGGACAAACACCAGCGCGGGGCTGAAACTCTTCTGACCAAATCGGTCGAGAAGATTCCAGCTGTTATCAAAATCATTTTGCACGGCGTCCTGAACTTTCTTCACGCTGCGATAGCGATTGACCATATTGGTAGACAGCTCTTTTCCGTCCCATGTTTGAACCACGATTTTGCCTAGTGATGCCCGGAGCTCTGTCTTGCTACCGTTGTATTCCACGTTGTTGAAACCCAAATCAGTCAGAGGAAATTTTTCTTTCGCATAGATGTCCATGCGTCCGCCCATTCGAATCCACTCAAAGATTGCCTGTTTCTGACTGGGCTTCAGGCTGTTCCACTCCGACTTGTCAATCATCAGCACATCGAATGCGGTATAGCCGAGCCAATCAGAAGCCAACATCGAGGGCTCATAGGAATATCCGAATCGAAATCGGGAAGAACTGTGGGACGACTTGGTGCTCTTCTTACGGGCGTCAGTCAGCTTGCTCAGACTGCGCTGAGCGAGCTTCTTACTGAGCAGGATAGTTGGCCAGGCGGGGTCCGCTTGTTCGTTGTCGTTCCGGGTGACCATCGTTAGCCCGGGGGCAAAAGCGGATATCGTCATGCCCCGGTAGCTGGAATTAGCGACAAAGGATGGAGGAATGGGAACATTCACTTCAGCGGTGATCTCGTTTCCGTTTTCCACCGGGAAACTGAAGTCGGAAGTGTAACCAAGGCCCCGCCACGAACTGGATTCTGAAAAACGAACCCGCCACTCTTTGTCTTCTCCACTGTTGTTTCGAATCGTGACCCGATATGGAACATTGCCGCCCTGTTGACCGGAAGTCACCACACCATCGACGTGGATGTGGGTTTGTGGATGTTCCTTATAATTATGCCGCACGACATTGTTTTGTGCGGTCGCAACCGGAGACAGGATTCCTGCCGTCAAAAACAAAGCCACTAGCAAAAAAAATCTTCCCATTTGATAACTAGGCAGGGGTTTCTTCCTTGATGGTGGAGGGCAGATCCATCGCCTGATTGGGAATCTCTTCCAAAAGCGCCTCAACAATCTGGCGATTCGACGCGCCGTCGATGCGGGCGTTGTATTCAAGAATGATCCGATGTTGCAGAACCGGTATCGCAACCGCACGCACATCTTCGAAGCTGGCGTTGATTCGGCC
>JAHDCN010000210.1 GCA_020629815.1 Verrucomicrobiota bacterium | reverse complement strand
ATCGCGCCTCGCTCACGTCGCGCATTTGGGCCAATCTGGCTCCGCCATTCTACCACTTTCACAGGCGAAATGGTCTAACGCAGCATCAGGTCCGGTCGGGTTTTCTGCAATTTTTCGAGAGAGGGGCTGTCTTTCAAGCGCTCTCCCAACTCCAGCAGCCGAAGGTTTTCTGCCTTTTCCAGATTCAGCAATCCTTGATCCGTCACTGAACTTTTGACGATGCTTAGCGTGTGCAGATTCGGAATCTCCGCGATAATCTCGAGATCACTGTCGACCAAATCGAGAACCTCCAGCTTGAGAACTTTCAAGCCGGTCAGTTGCCTGAGTTTTTTTAGTTCATCGCGATCCAGCTGAGGGCTGCCGCTGGTCAGGTGTAAATCAGTAATTCGATTCAGCCAGGGTGGTTTGAAAACGTAGCGATTAGCGATTTCGATATGCTGCAAACCGCCATGGTTGTAGCTCACTGCTCCGCCGATACTTTCGAACCAGGTTTGGATTTCCCGATTACGCTTGGCAATGGTCCATTCGTGCGTAAGGCCCGCGAAAACCACCACGATTAGGCCCAGAAGCACCCACAACTGAATCCACCGTCGTCGCAGGAACTTCATTGGCCGGACAACGTGGCTGCTTTCTACTGCAATTCAAAGGTGGTTCGCACGGTGGCACTCAGCGTGACTCGACCATTTGCCGACGATCCCTCTGCGGTGGAAAACGTGTTGCGTGTGTTGATGAAATTGGGTGAGAAAACACCGCCTCCGGAGTTTTCTTCAATATGCAAAGGCAGGCCGACCTTTTGGCCGTATACGGCGGCCATGGCTTCGGCTTTTTCCTTGGCTGCAACAAGCGCCTCGATTCTCAGCTTCTTCCGAATATCGATCTCGTCGCTGCGCTGAAACGAGGTCGAACTGACCGCGATGTCTTTCACACTGGCCAATTCCTGAGAGACCAGATCCAGTTTCGAAACATCGGTCAGGGTAATCAAAAAACTTCGCTCACTGTAGAAGCCTTTTTGGACACGCTTGCGATCAATGGTCTCGAAGTTCTTTCCAATGCGGTGGTTTCGCAGCTCAATTTGCTCCGCCGAAACGCCCAGTTCGCTGAGCTTCGAGGCCATACCGTCGAAGCTGCTCTTAGACAACTCCTGCGACTCTTTCAGAGAATCTTTGACGATACGAATCTCCCCGAAAATCTCCACCTTGTCGGCGGGAACAGATTTTTCCGCTTTGCCTGAAACGGAAATGGATCGCTTATCGGGAAACTTTGCCTCCTGAGCCAGAGAAGCAGAAGAGTTGATCAGAAAGAACACGAAAAGAAAAAAGCCGCAGGGTGATTTCATGGAACCACCCTACGGCTAAAGTTATTTCTCAATCAAGTCTTGCGACTAGGATTTGTAAGCACTAATCCCGGTAATCTTGTATTCCAGCTCGTTGCCGTCGCTGGTCGGCATGGAAACCACTTCACCGACTTTCTTCTCCAGCATGAGGCTGCCTCGTTTTGAGAGGTAAGGAATGATTCCCTTATCTGGATCAGAATCCCAGGCACCAAGCACGGTGTAGGTGAGCGATTCTCCTCCCTGAGTCGAATCGAGATTGACCACGGTTCCGATGGAAACCTGGGAAGTATCGGGGTTGCCGAAATCGGTTGGGTTGGCGAGTTTCAGGTCGCGCTCCCAATCGTCCTGACGCTTCAACAATACTCGCTGGTAGTCCTTGGCAGATTTGTATTCGAAATTCTCCCGAAGGTCGCCGTACGATCTGGCGATCTTGATGTCCTCGCGGTTTTGCGGGATTTCCTCTTTCACCAACTTGTCGAAAGCAGCTTTGCGATCGACCAGGCTCTGCTCGGAAACGATAAGAATCTCGTCTTCCTGTTTGCGCTCGCGTTGACCGACCAAATCTTGAACTTCCGGGTGCATCTTGATGATCCGGGCCATCAGAGATTTCCGGGTCAGTTCGTCAAACGCAGCACAGGTCACCAGTCGACTGGAGAAATTCCGAATCGTGTTGATGTTGGCATCTGCGATCAGGTCGGGGATCAATTGCTGATCATCAGAGAGAAGGTCACGCAGACGGTTGGCGACGCGAACCGCACCGTCTTCATTGAGTTGGCTGGCTTCGAGTGAACTGATCACCGAAAGCGAAAGCGAAGGATCGATCAGATCTTTGGCCATGCCGTCCCGTTCCCGACAAATCCAGGCGAGAGCGTCGGATGAAAGCGAACGCTGCTGAAGCCCGTTTGCCATATAATCGACAAAACTCTTTTCCTCTTTCTCCTTAGCCAGGAAATTAGCGATCTCCGTAGTGGATCGGAGGTTGCACTGAGGAAGTTGCCCGAGCATTTCGTTAATCCACTCGTCTTTAAATGCGGTAGGAAACGCTTTCAGAATCTGACGCATTCTTGTCAGGGAAAGAGTCTCCAAAAGCTCGGGAATTTTTCCTTTCTCCGAGGCGAGCAGGTCCGCAATGGAAATCTCTTCCTCAGGGGTTTTGAAACCCTTGAGTTTGGAGGCCAGCTCTTCCCGGGAAAGAATCAGCTCAATCGCAGGAACGAATTGCAGTTTCACCCCGCGCTTGGCGGCGTCACTGATTTCGGAGACAATAGGCCCGAGCGCTTCCGCAGGCTCATCAAAAACGTTGAGGTCTTTGATGATCGTTTCTACTGCACCGACTTTCGCTTTCAAGTCACGTGCCTCACGGAAATCATTGATCAA
The DNA here is from genome assembly GCA_020629815.1 of Verrucomicrobiota bacterium. Lineage (GTDB taxonomy): Bacteria > Verrucomicrobiota > Verrucomicrobiia > Verrucomicrobiales > DEV007 > Arctic95D-9. Next base: position 2,705 of record JAHDCN010000210.1, on the reverse strand, counting down.
GTCGTCCGAAGGTTCGCCGCCTTCTTCTCGAAGCTGCAATGGTTCTGTACGTTTAGAGGGAACCACAAACTGACGGTCTTGACGCAGTTTCTTCTTGGTACTGTCCCACCAGCTTTTGTATTTCCCTTCATCAACGATGGTTCCTTTCACCATCTGCTCCAGTTGATCGAGGAACAACTTTCTGTCGTTCTGCTCCAGTGCCATTTTTACCAGCGATGGAGAATCAGCCTTGGCCATGTCCTTCATCCCGTCGGGATCGGCAAAGCGTTGGGCGTAAAAAGTTCCTTCTTCAACGGGGGTCAGAGACAGTCCGGCAAACTTCATGCCCAGCGCGTGGTCGGGCTTACCTTCGAAATCAACGATTACTTTCAGGTTCAGGCGGTCCCATTCTTTGACCTTACCTGCTCCCCAGCTTTTATGGACAACAAAAGTGCCGGGAGGCACAGCGTCGAGCTGTTCTCCAGTGACTTCTTCGATTTTCCCTCGTGCGACTAATTTTTCGAGATCGGAATGCATTTTTTGCCAACATACGGGAGGTTGCGCCGTTCCGCCAAGGGGAAAAAAAAATTTTTGTTGCCAAGGTAGCCAGAACTGTCTAATCTCCGCCAAGTATGAAAAAATTTCTGGCCACTCTACTCTTGGTTGCGGTTGCTTCCGTTGCTGTGTGCGACATCCATGAGCCACCTGCGTTCAAGTACACTAAGTCGCGTAAGCTTGGTCGTGGAATTTCCAATATTATCTACGGCTGGACAGAAGTGCCAATGACTATGCACCGTTGGGGTGAGCGTCATACCGAGCAGGTTTCCGGAATCTGGACTGCTGGCTTTCTTCAGGGAGTTCAGCGCGCTGGCGCCCGCCTGAAGTTCGGAGTTTATGAAGTGGTAAACTGGTGTGCACCGACTTACAAAAACAGCTACCGCCACCCTTATCAGGATTTGAATTACCTTCCGATGCACGGTCTCGAAGAGTTTCCGCCGCAAATCGGTAACCTCACCACAGTTCACTACACTCGTGGACTGACTTGGTAAGACAGTTTTTAAAAAAGCTTCGAAGAAAGCCGCCTGATCAGGTGGCTTTTTTTGTTTTCAGCCTTCGGGATTTGGTTTCTCATAGGAACATGCCTGAAAGCGATGACGAACTTCGAGAGCGCCTTACTCCGACCCAATATCAGGTGACCTGCCAGTGTGGCACCGAGCCGCCATTCGACAACGAATACTGGGATCACAAGGAAAAAGGCATTTATGTCGATATCATTTCCGGAAAACCCCTGTTTTCCAGCGAGGCGAAATTCGACAGCGGTACTGGTTGGCCCAGCTTTTTTGAACCAATCGACAAAAACGAGATTGTGGAGGTGGAAGACACTACCCACGGGATGCGTCGAGTCGAAGTGCGCTCCCGGACTGGTGATGCGCACCTTGGTCATGTGTTCCCGGATGGTCCTGAACCGACGGGACTTCGATATTGTATCAACTCCGCGTCTCTTCGTTTTGTTCCGGCTTCGGAGGTCGAGTCATGATTCGCCGCCCCGCATTCCCGGGACGTCGACAGTTTCTCGGTCATGTTTCGACCGGTCTCATGGGCGTAGGCTTACAGCAGCTGCTAAGCAGGGAAACAATGGCAGCCGCTTCCATCGGTAAACCTCATTTTCCTGCCAAAGCCAAGCGGGTCCTGCAGATTTTCTGTCCGGGAGCCGCTTCTCATATGGATTTGTGGGAGCACAAACCAGAGCTGGAAAAAATGCATGGCAAGCCTTTGCCCGGCGAGGAAGACATGGTCAGCTTTCAAGGGAAGAATGGCATGCTGATGAAGAGTCCGTGGGATTTTGTTCCGGCGGGTCAAAGTGGCAAAATGATTTCATCCCAGTTGCCTCATATGGCAAAGCACGTCGACGACATTGCATTTTTTCATGGCATGCACTCCAAGACAAATACTCACGGCCCGGGTTGTGTATTTGTGAATACCGGACACGTCACCGAAGGTTTTCCGTCGGCCGGTGCATGGATCAGCTATGGGCTGGGAAGCATGACCGATAACCTGCCAACCTATGTCGCCATTCCTGATATTCGAGGAGAGCCCCCGAATGGAAAAGCCAACTGGAGCAATGGCTTTCTGCCGGCAAAACATCAGGCCATAGTAATGGCGGCGCACAAACCGATTCGGAATCTCCAACCCCCGAAAGCAGTTTCGGAAAAAGAAGAGGAGTCGACCAAAAGTCTGCTGCATTTCCTCAATCAGAATCACGCCAATCAGCGACCGGAGGAAACCGAACTCCAGGCGCGTATCAGTTCCTACGAGCTGGCGGCGCGCATGCAAATGTCCGCTCCGGAGGTGAGTGATTTTTCCCGGGAGCCCAAACATGTACATCGACTCTACGGCACCGACTCGAACAACCGGCTGCAATCGGACTATGCCCGCAACTGCATCCTCGCCCGGCGTCTGCTTGAGCGCGGGGTCCGTTATGTGAATCTCTACTGTGCCTCCCGCGCCAGTGGTGTCGATGGCTTGCTCAATTGGGATGCTCACAAAACTCTGAAAGCTGATTACGAGCGGCACTGCCCGGTTTTTGATCAACCGACAGCCGCCTTGCTGACCGACCTGAAGCAGCGCGGCATGCTGGAAGATACTCTGATCCTGTGGACTACTGAATTTGGCCGAATGCCCACCCACCAACAGGGAACCGCCGGCCGCGATCACAATCCCGATGG
>JAHDCN010000005.1:28494-31298 GCA_020629815.1 Verrucomicrobiota bacterium | reverse complement strand
GGGAAAAAGTCGTTGCGTAATTGCTAAAGAACCCGTAATAACAGCCAGAATCTAATTCATCATTCACCATGGCCAACGAAATTGAAGATAAAGTCAAAAGCATCATCGTAGAGCAACTGAGCGTCACTGAAGATCAGGTGAAGCCAGAGGCAAAATTCATCGAAGACCTCGGAGCTGACTCCCTGGACACGGTGGAGCTCGTGATGGCTTTTGAGGAAGAATTCGACATCACTGTTCCTGACGAAGAAGCCGAGAAGCTTACCAGCGTCGGTGAAGTGACCGAATACATTACCAAAGCTTCCGGAGAGTAAGTCTCTTCATTGGATGCAGCTATTGAGCTGCAGGAAAATCGCGTCCCAGAAATGGGGCGCTTTTTTGTTTTTCGGACTGGCAAGTCGGGGGTTTCCTCTTAGGGTGATTTCACCAAGCATTATTCCGCCTTATGGCTGAAATTTCTCACGACGATATCAGTTATGCGATGGAGACCACAGAGGTCTGTCATCGTCCCGACCGTCGTATCGACACTTTCGGTACGACGAACTTTGAGTTTTGCCTGATTACTGAGTTGATGGACGACGTCAATCAGGTGCGAGTCAGGGAAGGCCGAGTCGAGGCGGAGAAGCCGAAGATTCTGCAGCCGGATGGATTCTCCAACCTGATGTTCGAAGGCTTCGGTGAATACGCGGAGCAGATCGCAGAGTGGTTTCAAAACCAGGGAGCTCAGATCAATTTTCTTCGCTACGGCTTTAATTTCTTCAATCGGGATATGACGGAGAGCATTGTCCATGATTCGATTGAAGCAGTTTCCGAGCGGGTGGTGAATGATGTCGTATCTTCGGGAAATCCTTCGAAAGCGGTGATTCGCGGAGTAGATGACACGTGGGGTATTTCGCTGGTAAAATTTACCTGGGAAATGATTGAGGAGTCGTACCCGACCAATGAGTTTGATTTCAAGCGTCGCGGGATGATGTAGCCTGCGGATGGGAAGATGGCACGTGTAAAACTGGTATTGGCTTTTCTTGCTCTGCTGATTTTGTTGGCAGGTGCGGTGGGGGCCGTTTATTTCTATCAGAAGTTTGTTCGACCAACTTCGGTTGTCACGAAGCATATCGAGGGGAAGTCGGAGACACCGAAGCAGCGTCCTGATTTAGGGAAACGTCATTTTGATGATGCGCTTGGGTTGCTGCGTGAGGGGGAATTGATTTCCGCCCGCGACCGGTTGCGTTACCTGCTTGAGTATTATCCGGAATCGAAAACCTATGATGAAGCGAAGCGGATTTTGGGCGAGGTGAATTTGGACTTGGTGGTTTCGAAAATCCCGATTGAAGGAAAAGTGGAACATGTGGTCTCGAGCGAGTTTCCGATTCAGCTGGCCCGCAAATACAAAACGACGATCGACTACATCATGCGCGCGAATGGCAAGACCACTCCGGTGGTTTATCGCGCCGAGGCTTTGACGATGTATCCGCTCGATCAGTTCGAGATGGAGATCAGTCTCGAAGAGAAACGGGTTACGCTTTTTGAGAACGGAGAATTTTTCAAAGAGTATGAAATCCTGGGACGCAATCTGCCGGCGAATTTCAGCAAGAAAGTTTCCACCACCGTCAGTGAGAAGGTTGCCTGGCACGAAGGGCGCCCTGTGGACTTTCAGAAAAAGGAATACATGAATTGCAGCAAATGGGTGCGGACCGGAAAGATGGGGCTGTTTATCCGGCAATTCATGACCGAGAAAGATCTCAAAGAAGGAGAGAAAATTCCGTATGGCGTAATGATTGCGCGTGCAGACGTGGAGGAATTATTTACTATCCTTCGCAACGGTACTCCCGTTAAAGTTATCAACTAACCGTTAAAACCTGATCCATTATGAATATCGAACCACTCGAATTCGAAAAACCGATTGTGAATCTCGAACGCCAGCTTGCGGAGTTGCAGGACCAGGCGGCTGACAATGATATCGAGATGAGCAGCGAAGTGAAAAAAATTGAGGACAAACTGGCCAAGACTCGAATGGATGTGTATCGCAATCTCTCGCCCTGGCAGCGGGTGCAAATCGCCCGCCATACTCAGCGCCCTTACATGCTCGATTATGTAAAGCATTCGTTTGAGGATTTTCTGGAGCTGCATGGTGATCGCCACATCGGCGATGACGAAGCAATGCCAGGCGGGTTTGCTTATCTGGAGGGCCGCCGCGTCGTCGTGGTAGGCCATCAAAAGGGCCGTGATACCAAGGAAAATCTGCGCCGGAATTTTGGCTCGGCTCACCCGGAAGGTTACCGCAAAGCTCTTCGCCTGATGAAGATGGCGGAGAAATTCCAAGCTCCCATTGTGGCGCTGATCGACACACCCGGTGCCTATCCCGGGATCGGAGCAGAGGAGCGAAATATTGCCGAAGCGATTGCGTTTAACCTCCGTGAAATGATGACTTTGACCGTCCCGATTATCGCAGTCGTGATTGGTGAAGGTGGATCAGGTGGAGCGCTTGGCATTGGTGTGGCAGATCGGGTGTTGATGATGGAAAACGCCTACTACTCAGTGATCAGTCCGGAAGGCTGCGCCGCCATTCTTTGGAAGGATCGGAAGTTTGCGACGGAAGCGGCTCAAGCCTTGCGCTTGAGTGCCGATGATTTGAAGGAAATGGATATCGTGGATGAGGTGATTCCAGAGCCTCTTGGCGGAGCTCACCGGGATCACATCAGTTCTTCCACCAGTCTGAAGAAAGCAGTTCGCAAGCACCTGATGGAGTTGGAGAAAGTGGATACGGAAACCTTGTTGGACAACCGCTACGAGAAATTCCGCAACTTCGG
>JAHDCN010000005.1:0-28394 GCA_020629815.1 Verrucomicrobiota bacterium | reverse complement strand
AACAGGGTTCAATCCATGACCTAACAGGGTTAGGTCTGCGACCGTACCCTGTTTGGTCGGGCAAGCGTAATAAATGCTTGAAACCCGCTGATTGTACAGCATTTTCCCAACACCAATCAATGAAATCGCTTATCCTCGGATTTTTCTACGTTTTCGGTTTTTCCTGGCTGCTTTGTGAGACCTGCATCATGGCAGGAAACGGTAGCTGGGGGCCATTCTGGCTGTTCTGGGCCGGATTCGCTGTTCTGTTTTCCACCGTCGGTTGCTGGCCTATGTCTGACAAGGCCATCACCACTGTAGGAAATGTGTTTCTTTTGATTATATCGGTTGCCTTGCTTGCAATTAGTCTGGCTTCGTTCAGCAATGGTTTTGCGGTTGGCTTCTTGAAATTGATCGGCTCGATTTTACTGCTCGGTTTTACCTTTCTTTCCTTCGTGACAGCGAAGCGAGAAGCAGCACACAGCCATTAATCAGGCGGTCTTTAGCCCTACCTCGGGCCATTGAAATTGGTATCGTCGGAGCCCGAAAGGTCCCGTCCCTTGTTTTCCCACCAGTCGGAAACGATTAATCCCGATCCACCTGCGATCGCAGTGATGTCGTAGACTTCTTCCAGTGTTGCAGTGTGGCGGGAGTAGATGAGCTTTCCCTCCGGAGTTAGCGCAATATGTTGTGATGCCCGAATGACTTCGTCGCGAGTCATACCGGGCAGCCCGAAGAACGAACCGTCGTAAACACCTCCGGAAATCAGTCGGCCATGTCTGACCTGCGCGATGGTTTGGTGCAGGGTATAGTCGGTGCGGTAAAAATTCGCTCCAGCAGCACTGCCTGCTTCAAATACAGATACCAACTGCTGGGCGTTGCGTTTATCAACAGCATCTCGGGAGGAGTCATTGATCCTTCCAATCTGTGGGATCGCAATCGCAGAGATGATTCCGATGACAGCGATCACGGAAAGCATCTCCACAAGGGAGAATCCCTTGTGGTTTGAGGTGGTCATAGTCGAAGTTTATATTGAAATTATGGAAATTACAATTTAAAACTAGGGGCGCATCTCATCGATGGCGCGCGCGGTTTGGCAATTAAAAGTGATGCTAAGACCAGGCTTTGCGGACCAGCTTGAGAAAATTCCCGCTAAAGATTTTCTCTATGTCCTCTGTGCTATAGCCGCGGGAAGCCAGACATGCAGTGAGCTTCTGTAAATCTGCAATACTATCCAGATCGGTCGGACTTTGTTCTTTGCCGAAACCTCCATCGAGATCACTGCCAATTCCGACGTGGTCGGTGTTTCCAGCCAGTTGGCAAATATGGTCGATGTGATCCACGATGTTTTCCAATGTCACACCTGTTGATTCTGGGGTGGAAACGCCTCTGTCCCAACCGGGAATCATCATCCAGGTATCAAAGACAGATCCGAGAACCGCGCCGCGTTCAATCAGAAGCTTGATTTGCTCATCGGAGAATTGCCGCGGATCATCAACGACGGATCGGCAATTCGAGTGGCTGGCCCAAATGACACCTTGATAAATTTCCAGAGCTTCGAAAAAGCAGTCGTCACTCAGGTGGGTAACATCGAGAATGATACCGAGCTCGTCCATTTTTCGAATGAGCTCAGCGCCTCCGGGCAGTAGACCTCCTGTCTGGTCGTGCCCCTGCGCATAACGACCAGTTCCATAATGAGCCGGGCCGAGTGCTCGCAATCCATAGTCCCAAGCGGTCTCCAGGTAATCGAGATTCACGATCGAGTCTGCGCCTTCCAGGCTCAGGATATAGCCGATCGGTTCTTTGGCTTCGGCTGCTGCAGTCGGATCGGACCATTTTTCCAATTGGTCGTCGAGCTGTGTCAGATTGGTAATCTGACGCATTTCACCGCATGCTTCCATTTCCTGATACCAAACCCGCTGAGCCTGAGTCATGGCCCAGGCCTGAGCAGGGGACTCCCAACAGGCGACAGGACCTTTGGGCTTCATGCAGCCGCCGATTTGCGTAGCTACACAGAGTCCGATTCCGCCCTGGCGCATTTGCTCAAAGTTCACGGTGTTCATACCGCGACCTTTCATGTCAGTCATTCCGGCCTCGATTTCGCGGATCTGATTGAGGGGCTGACGTAAATCACGGTTCCACTCGATTGCATTCATGCTGAGATCGAGGTGAACATCGAAAAGAAAATTCATAAGAACAGGGCTGGATTTTTCGTTCCAGATAACGCAAATTAGCGTTTCATCAAATTCGCCTCCGGAAAATGAGAAAAATTGCATTAATCGCGGCAACTTCGATCCTGACAGGTGGGGTCGTTACTGGACAGGATTCTGAACCGGATCCGTTTGGTCCGGCAACGACTGACACGCCAGCACCTGCGGCTTCGGAACCTGACCCGTTTGGCGGACCGGCACCAGCTCCGGCTGCTGCTGCACCAGCAAGTTCAGAACCGGATCCTTTCGGGCCCGCTACCACAGCTCCAGCTCCGGCGACAACGCCTGCTCCGGCCCCGGCTCCGGTAGCAACAGCGCCTGCGCCCGCAGCTCCGGCCGGTATGTCTGCTGCTGAAATTTTGAAGAATGCTTCTCAAGCTGGTGCCGAGCGCCGCATGGAAGTGCAAAGTCTGGAAATCACTACCACCGGTAGTGTGATGACGAATCGCCAATTGCGCGAATCTGAATCGCAGCGTGCTTTGGCTGAAGCCAGAAAAATGAAGGAGCTGAAGCAGTCTGCAGGTGTTTATCGTCCGCCGGTTCTCTACAATGCGGAACAGTATCTTGCTTACAATCGGCCTCCTCCGATGCCGCCTCAGCCAAAACCGGAGGTCCAGTATCGTCAGCCGCAAACTTACCAAACAGCCGAGGTGCCGGCTTTTCAGGCCGCAGCTCCGGAAATGCCGAAGAAGCGGTTTTCTTTGTTTAATCGGAGGAACAGTCCGCCGCCAGCTCCGGCAAATCCCTACACCTATCCTGAGGGTGAATCTGCAGATGCGCCTGTGCCGGAGTTTGTCGAGACGACTGCGTCTATGCCTGAGACTGCTGCAGTGGAAGCGCCGACTGAAAAACGCCGCCTGATTAATATGAACTGGATGAAGCGCAAGCCATCCGCACCTGCCGCTCCTGAGAATCCGTATTCCATGGATTCGCCGGCTGCCCCGGTTGTCGAAGCTGCTGATGTGCCTCCACCTGCACCGGAGTTTGTTACTTCGGCGCCAACTCCTCCGGAGTCTTCTGTTTTGTCAGTGCCAGCGGGAACATCGGTGGACATGCCTGCAGAAGAAATTGCGGCACCGCAAAAGAAGGGCCTTTTCTCCGGTTTCCGTCGCAAGACTCCAGCGCAACCTGAGGTTCCTGTAATTCCAGAGCCGACTGTGGTTGCGGATGTTCCTGCTATGCCAGCAGCTCCGACCGCTCCTGTGGTGAATGAGCCAGTTCCTGCGCCGCCTGCCGGGCCGGTTCCGACGGTAGCATTCACGCCGAGTGAACCCACCGTAGCGGTGAAGCCAATTGGTTCGAGCAACTATCGAGTAGTGAATAAACCAACCAGTGTGGTCGTTAACGGACAGCCCGTTTCCATCTCGGCCGGCACGCACCTTCGGGTTCTGCAGCCGGGAGAAAAGACGACCACGGTCCAACTTCACGACGATCGCACTGTCGAAGTTCCGACAAAGAGGCTCGATTCAGTTCCTCTGCAAAGCCGATAGTTGAGGAGCCACCTCGATTATTCCGCTTTCACACAGTGATGCGACGGTTCCGGGCGTGAATCGTCCATCTTTCCTGTGTGGCCCGATTTTCTTCTATCAGGGTGGCTTCGGCGTGCAGCGCCAGACTAGGGCAAACGTGCCAGGGGTAGCCAAGAATTTCATCGCCCACCTGCCAGGAATCCGCATTCGTGATCTCCAGCACCAGATGTTCTTCGCTTTGGGAAACGAACGTTGCATCGGGAAGGGCCGGGAAGATTACTCTTCGTTCAATCGGGTTTTCTGCGGAGACAGCTTTGTGGCCGAGGTCGATGCAGATCCGGTTGTTGCCCGGTTTGCTAATCACCCGGGACAACAATACTGCTGCTTTTTCGAATTCGAGATCAGCGTGATTGGTGCCGTAGCCGGCGTCCCATAAAAGTGGTGTGCCCGGTGAGCATTCCCAATTCCAGTGCTCCTGAGTCTGGGCGAATTCCGCATGCAGGGCAAAGGTCGGCGAACCGCCTGCGACTACTGTCGGAATGGCTAAGCCTGTTTTTTCCAGATCAGCGAGGAAGTTCAGGAGAAGCTCCTGCGACTTTGCAAATGACGCTTTTCGATCCTCCAGATCTGCGTCATGAATGTGTCCATCGTAGGCATGAACACCGGCAAACTCAGTGTGCGAATTCTGTGCGATTTCCTGAGCCAGTTCGCATGCCTTTTCGCCCGGTGCAATTCCGGTGCGTTGCATTCCGGTATCCAAATCGATAAACAACTTTAGTGGCGTTTGGTTGGCTTTCTCGACAGCGTTTGCAATAGCAGCAAGAGTTTCGGAGTTGTCGACCAGGGCGGAAATTTTGACCTTGGGGAAAAGATCGCGAAGCCTCAACAGCCGATCGATATTTGGGCCCACTGGTTGATAGGCGAGCAGAACCTGGGAGACTCCAGCTGATGCGGCCATTTCCACTTCGGCGATCGTCGCACATTTCACTTTGTGGATGCCGTGCCGCTGTTGCATTTCCAAAACTTCGGCCAGCTTGTGAGTCTTCACGTGAGGTCGAAGCAGGCCCGGATCGCCTGCGCAAATCTCGACCATCTTGACGATGTTTCTCTCGATTCGATCTGGAAACAGCAGCAAGGCCGGTGAGGCGATATTCTCAAGGTTCGCGATTTTTTCCATGATCAATTCGATGATTGGCTTTTGGGAAAGAAGGATAAAAGAAGGCAAAGGATCAGATTTACCAGCAGCCCAAACAGACCGGGATGAAAGCCGGAGTTTTTCAGCAGGGAAAGAAACCCAGCTCCCTCGGCCGGAACCCAGAAGAACGACAGCGCAATGATCAGCCCGGTGGTCATGCCGACAAAGACGGCAGATGGACGCAGGCCCTTCCAGTGAATTCCAAGCATAAATGCCGGCGCCAATTGAATCAGCATGTCGAACTTCATGCCGAGCAGTTGGACCAGCGAAATCTTTTCACCCAAAGAGTTCAGTTGTATGGCCGCCCACGCTAAAAGAATGACGAGGACTGCGGAAATGATTTTTCCGTATCGAGTCAGCACTTTTTCACTCGCGTCCGGATTGATAAACCCTGCGTAGATATCCTTGGTCAGCATACTGGAAATCGAGAGGAGAGCTGAGTCGCCGGTAGACATGATAGCTCCGAGGACCGCAGTAAAGATAATGACGACCAACACGTAACCGAAAGTGCTTCCGGCCTGAATCTCCCGCAGCATAACGGTCAGTGCAGTATCGGATGGATTACCCTCCATCTGGCCGGACAAATGAGCGGCGACCATCACGCCTACCAGTGTCGCTACCAGTGCAGAGAAAAGCGGCATGAAGGCCATTACAGCCAGCCCTTTTCGGAGAGTCGAAGCATTCTTCGCTGCGTAGATTCGCTGAATCGCCTGTGGATACAAAGCCGCACCAATCCCGAGCAGCAACAGAAAGCTGATCCAGCTGCGCAGCGATTTTCCGGAAGGTGGCAGGGCCTTCTCCGGGGAGTTTTCCAGCAGGAGAAGAGTGGTTTCACGAGGGGAGCCAAACGTCTGAAACGCAAGCGCGAGCAAAACGGCAAAGCCAACGGCGAGGATACCGCCTTGAATTAGGTCGGTCCAGGCAACAGCGCGAAATCCTCCAAGGGTTTCATAGAGCAGCATGATACCTGCCAGAAGAATCACGCCCCAAAAGAAGGCAGTCTCCGGGGGCAGGGAAGTAAGACCTTCGACTGCGCGCCCCATAGCAGTTAATTGAGCCAGGAAGAAATTTCCCAAAGCAGCCACCATGATTGCTGTCGCCAGAAGACTGATCCCTTTGTGCCGGTAGCGCCACGTCAGGAAATCAGTCGGAGTGATGAACTGATGCTTCTTTGACAAAGAATGCAGCTGCGGAGCGAACAGCAAATAACCGACGAGGATTGCCGTCATGAATTGCACAGACGACAGCCACGTGTAGCCGATCGCCGATGCCTTCCCGGTAAACCCGACGATGGTGTTACCACTGTATTGGGTGGCAAAAAGAGTGAACCAGAGAACCAGGAATCCGATGCCGGGACCGGCAAGGTAGAAGTCTTTGAGGGAGTTCTCTTTGCTGGCTTTCCGGCCCAGAATTCCGAGTCCAATCAGACCGGCTAGGTACAGTCCGATAAAACAAAAAGCACCGGGGCCGAAGGGGAGGCTATTCATGGTTCCTCCTCTTCGTCAGGCCAGAGCCGGCAAAACAGCCAGGCGGTGAAACAGGAAATCAAGAACGAGCCGAATACAGAAACGACTGCCCACAAGGGAAACCCGAGAAACATTGCTTTGGAGTCAGGAGCCCAATACCAGGGAATGGAAACCAAAAAGAGAATGGCAAACGTGATCCAAATCCACGGATGGAGAAATCCCTTTTTCATGATTGACCGGATTGATGATTTTGAACTGTTGGTGGCACCACATTTCCTCGCGCCTGCATCTCGATGGCCTCCGGATGCGCTCGGTAGTGCTGGCGAATGCGCTGAGCGAGTTCCGCTTTCGTGGCTTCCGAAACTGGTGCTGGTTCTTGATTGCCGACGATCTCAATCAAGGACTTCAGGAGAGTGTCTTGAGGTTCCGTTACGTTAGGAATCCACTCCTGCAAAAGTGCAGGGGACACGTGCGAAGGAAGAGATCCGAGAATCCCGACATCGTTTTCATCGTGAACCAGCAGTCCGGAAGTAGTGCCCCGATCGAGCAAAAGAACCTGCGAGAAATAGAGCGTGTGATAGGCAAGTTGCTGCTCTTTCTCTTCGAGGCCAAACTCCGCATTTTCTTTCAGCGCCCTGGAAAAGATCGCGACATATTGATCGATTACCGTATACCCGAGTGATTCGGCGAGAGCCCGGTCTTCCTTAGGCGAATCGGTGTGGAAATCTTCGAGGTAAAAATGCCGAACTCCCCGGTGCCGCCCAAGGTAGGGAATAGCAAAATACTGATCCCCCTGTTCGAAAGCGGCCTCGGCCAGTTGGGGAACTGTCCGCAGCAGGCAATCTGTGAATTCGTTGGTGTCTCTGTCATTGGGAATCGAAGGGTTCAAGTCCGCCATCATTCGCCAGTATCCGTGACCATTCTTCATCTCCGTCCAACTGATGTGGATGTGAATCGACGGAGCCCACGGATTGCGAGGATGAATGATCGCGGACAGCGCTGTGGCTGATCCCAGTGGTTTTTCGGGTTCACTGTCGTAGTGAACCTGGGACAGATTGATGGACGCCCGATTGAAGAGGTCTGTATCGATTCCCTCGAATCGAGTGCCGCCACCAAAGTTGCCCTGGTTACGAAACCATTCGCGCTCGGCAAAAGCCGCCGGCTTCCCGCTCAATGCAGAGAGCTTGTCAGCAAAGTGCCGCTGCAAGCTCTCCACCAGATCATATGCTTGTCGGGCATTGCCTGACTGGGCCCTGGTTCTCTCCATTTCTCAGTTGATTAAACAGGGTATGGTCACTGACCTAACCCTGTTGGGTCTGTGACCAAACAGGGTTACTTCAGGATATTTTCACCCCGGTTTTCTTTTTGGTGAATGGTAACCGGCCAACCGGGAAACTGGTTTGCCGGGTTTCCGTCTGTCGCATCGACAAGGAACCGAAAAGACTCGAGGTGATAGGTCTTCGCTTTTGTGTCGATGGTAACAAACCCGAAGCCGCTGGCCTTTTGGTGAGCAAGCTGGTAGCGATCCTTCTCGGATGCCGACTCAGGATTTCCGACGGCGTAGACGTAGACTTTATTTCCCAACCCATCCAGATATTCGCCAGTAAACGGGACTCCATGGTCGGGGCGGTTTTTGTGGGGCATACCCACTTCATCCGGGCGCCACCAGCGTGGATATCCGACCGCGATCGCAGGCGTGCAAAATGACCAATTGCTGTCGCGTTGTTTATCGACGCCATATTGGGTGAGCGTGGTGAGGTGCTGGTCTCCATTGATGTGGAGCGCCATGGAATCGCGAAGAATTCGAATCGCATTGTTACGCGGTGTCTGTGGCCAGCCTCCGGAGTCGAGGTCAGCCTTTAAATACATTCCATCTCCGCCGCGACCGTGGTGAGTCGCCATTGCCCCGAAAACGGTCTGGGTGAGCAACACCTTCATGGAATGCCCCCGCCAGTCTTTCGACCATTCAGTGAGGAATTTCTCCTGTCTTTCACCAAGCAAAACGAGGCCCGGTTTGTCCAGGGTAGAGGTATCAAAATCGGGATCAGGAACATGGTCGGCCCGACCACTGCCAGTATCGACATTTTCAGGTCCTGACTTCCACTGACGATCACCTAGAATGGCAAAGCTGACATCGCCGTAAACCATATCGCCGTAGTAGACGCTAATATCCTGAGCGACCGGTGTCGGATCGTAGAAGTCAGGGTGATGGCCGCAGCTGGTTTTGTGAACCACATTTACCATGGCTGCGGGTTCGCGATAACCACCTTTCGAGGATGCTCCTTTATCGAGTTCCTTCATCGCCTGACCGCCTTCACCCCAGATATTTCCCTGGAACACGTCGTGATCATCCGGAAGGCAAATGGTTGGCGCATTCTTCATCGCTTCCCGAAACGCCCAGCCAAACTGATAGTATTTTCTCAGGTAGTTTAGGATCGCAGGCGCGGCGGGCTCCCGGATGATGCCGAATCCTCCGTGGCTCTCGTACAGCTGGTCGCCGGAGAAGTAGAGCATGTCCGGCGCGAGATTGACGACATTGTTGGCTACCGGCTCGTAGGGGTAGGCATAATCGTTCTGACAAGTCAGGGCGGCGAGTCGAAGCGGTCGTCCGCTCGGGTTGGCAAGAATCTTGCCGCTCCAGGTTTCGCGAGTTTTTGAGCCGTCTTTCTGAGTTTCGTTGTAGATCAGCCGGTAGGGAGTTTCACGCTTTTGATTCCAATTCGGAATCCGAAAGGTTGCCACCCAGGCCTCTTTGTCGAGTGTCGCTTCGGAGATCTGTTTCCAGTCGCCATCCGTTTTGATCTCGAGTTGAACCTTTTGATTGTCAGCCTTGCCGAGGGGACCGGTCAGGGCATTCATTTTCATGACGAAACCTTCGTCTCCGCGCGAGTCGCTCAAAGAATACATCGACCAGAGAAGAGGACCGAACTTCTGGCCTGACTGAACACTGAAAGCGGCTCCGTCGGCTTTCCAATTACGAAACCGGTAGGCCGGTTTGGTGTTTCGCTTGCTGGGTCCCTGGTAATTGCTGACTACTGCGATGTTTCCGGTCACATCGCCCGGCTTCACTGTTGCTTCGATAGAGCCAAGTAAATTTTCCTCTGAATCTGCTGCGACGAGCTGGAGGGCTACGGAATCTCCTTTGGGAGTTCCGTTGAGAAGCAATGTAATCGGACCCTTTGCCGAATCTCTTTTGATCGCGGCTTTCTTCTTTCCCAGAACCAGTTCGGAACCTGTGACCCCGGCATTGATGCCTCCTTTGGCAAAGCAATTGGACCGGTATTCATTGATATCTGTTTTACAGCCGATGCGGAGACCGCCTCCCGAATCCTTCGCGGGTTTTTCAGGTCCGTCCATCTCGACGGAAATTGCGAAGCTTTGTCCGGGAGCTGTGATCTGATGAGTGAGAGAATGAACGCTTCGATTCGCGGCAGTTGTTTGGCACTGTGCCCAACCGTCAGCAATAGCCCAGTCTTCCATCGGGTTCGCCCATACTTCACCGCCAAGCCAGACTCGGTCGTGGGTGTTGGAGAATTTCTCGATAAGGGTGGACGGCTGCGACTGCTGCGCAAAACCTGACCTACCTAAAAAGGAAATACTGAGAGCTGTCGAGCCGGCAAGGGCGAAAGATTTTCTTCGAGTAATCATACGTGCTTGGAAGCAACGTATACAGTACCTCCAGCGTAAGCAAGGCCGTCCCTAAGACCAAAATCTCCGGTTAATCCGGTAGAATGGTTTTTTTTACGGCTGGTCTAAGTCATCGAAAGCACAACTTCGCGAATCGTATCAATCTCAAAGGGCTTTGTGATAAAGCCGTCAATATGTTCAGCCTCTTGATTGGCTACCTCTTCACTTAACGCATCGGCCGTTACAATGTAGATGGGAGGTGCCTTTGAGCCTGCTTCAGACTTAATGACGGCTGCTGCCTCATAGCCGTTCATCCTCGGCATTCTTTTATCCATCAATATGAGATCCGGGCGGTGAGCCTGGAATTCTCTGACGGCTTCTAACCCGTCAGTTGCTTGAAGCAGTTGAGCATCCAAAGGCTGCAACAGTTTGCTCAGCAACATCAAGTTTGCTGGTTGATCGTCTACAATCAGTATTTTGCGTGAGACACTCGGGTTTTGGCTCAAGCGAGAGGGAATATTGTGGTGCTTTTTCTCAGGTGCGGTGGTCTCTGCAATAGGAATACTGAAAAAGAAAACACTCCCTTTATCTGGTTGGCTCTCGACAGCCAACTTTCCGTCCATCATTTCCACAATCCGACTGCTAATCGCAAGCCCGAGCCCAGTACCTTCGCAATTTGAGGGGCTTGCGCCGACTTGTTCAAAGGCGGAAAAAAGCCGCTTTTGGTCAGCAGGAGAAATACCGCATCCGGTATCCTGAACAAGGAACAAATGACAGCCCTCCCGGTAGCTGCCAAAATCCCTCCAATGGAGAGCTACTTCGCCTTCATCAGTGAACTTGATCGCATTTCCAACGAGGTTCAAAAGGACCTGACGAAGTCTTCCTTCATCAATCAATCCCCAGCGCGGAAGGTTCGGCGAGGTTATTAGCTTGAGTCGAATGCCTTTTTCTTTAGCCTTCGAAGACATCAGACTCATGACAGAGGTGCAAAGGTCTTTCAGGTCGGTCGGGGTGAACTGAATTTCCATCCGACCTGCCTCGATCTTTGACATGTCGAGCACATCGTTGACCACTGATAGTAAATGGTCGCCGCTCTGATTGATTACTTTAATTGTGTTCTGTTGCTCTCTTCCAATGGATTCATCTTCAGCCAGAATCTGAGTAAAACCGATAATCGCATTGAGAGGGGTTCTCAGCTCATGGCTCATATTAGCGAGAAACTCACTCTTCGCCCGGTTGGCAATCTCGGCTGCTAATCGGGCTTGCTCATTATCCCGCCTGCGTTGTTTTTCTTTCTCCAAGAGCTCCTGCTGAGTCTCCTCAATCTGTGAATTGAGTTTTCCGACATACACATCGCTCATTCGAAAGATTGCCTCTTCGTACCAACTTCCGACCTCTTGAATCACATATCTTTTCTCGTATTCGGATAGTTCAACCACACCATCGATAATGGCTGAGATTCCTCGATAGCAGCTGCGGAAGCCTCGAAGAAGTGTAGAGATGTGAAACTCCGACTTCGCCCGATACGAAGTGACGCCTTCGATAAAGCGGTCCATCGGCCTAGTGTCCCGTTCTGAAACCCAGGCAGCGTGACAATCAACTACCTTGCCTACGAGTGCCTCTGTTTCAGGAAAAGGACGATTTCCGCAGAGATCCTTCGAGGTGTTGTAGACCCACTTGGCGCCTTCAGCCACAATTCTGTCTCGATGTTGAGACAAAAATTTCAGAGCTTTTTCTTCCAGGCTCTTTTCCGGCACTGTGAATGGATTGGAAGAGTCCAAGGGAAAATTATTATGAGGCCAATCCGTCTACAAAATCTTCAATTACCCGGGCCGTTTGTTCAGGAGCTTCGCAATGAGGGTAGTGACCGCATCCGGAAATTCTTGCGATCCGGGCGTCATTTATTCGATCTGCGACTTCTTCTTTTTGCAGCGCAAAAGGCATGGCCGGATCGTCGGTAGCAACCACAAGGGTGGGGGACTGAATTCGATCTAGAGAACTGGCAAAATCACAATCACTCCAGGCTTCAAACGAACGCGCAATCAGATCTGCGTCGATTTTGAAGGCTGAGTCAGCCAATCGAGTAGCTTCGGACTCTTTCATATCGATACTCACGTTTTGAATGATGCCATGTAATGCCTCGTGGTTTTCGCCAGCGTTTCGAAACAGGTTTGCCATATCTTCGGGCAGGCTGAGGCCGTTTGCCGGCACCGAGCATAGGAGAACCAGACCTGTCAACCGGTCAGGGTGATGAGCAGCTACCCATTGAGCGATTTGCCCGCCCATACTGTGCCCAATGATATGGAATGAGTAGGTTTGCTCGAAATCGGCGAGATCAATTATGTCATTGGCGAGATTCTCAATCGAGATTTCAGAAAGAGGGTCAGGCTTTTCTTCGGGGCTCCAAAGAGAAGGCACCAAAAGCTGAAACTTCGGTAGCTGCAGTTCCTGAAGGAGCGTGTCGAAGACATTGGCGTTCGCCATCCACCCATGAAGCAGAACGCATACAGGACCTTCTGAGCCATACTTTGAATAGGATATTGTCCGCCCCTGACGGGTATCAAATTGCAAAGGAATTCCGCTGTTCATAAATTTTATTAAATTTAAAAACATTAAATATCGTTTATTTTATGGTTTTTATCAATAGAGGAAAAACGTAATTTTCAGAGTATGGCTCATCTGATTCCGCCTTGAAAAACGTCTACAAAGGTATCGATTGCGATCCTCTCATTGATGCCCCGTTCCCGTTTCAGAACTGACCTGCTGTTCATCCTGTTTATCTGGATTGTATGGGCTTTTTGTATGGGCGTCTGGAACCAATGGGGATTGTTTGTAGAGAATTGGTTTATGTCGGTAACGATGGCCTTCGGGTCCTTCATCGCAGGATCGACAAGTCAGGGTGGGGGCGCTGTCGCTTTCCCGGTGATGACGCTAGGGTTCAATATCGATCCTCATAGTGCCCGCGACTTCTCGCTGATGATTCAATCTGTGGGGATGACGTCGGCGGCGATTACGATTTTTGCGCAGCGAATTGCGGTAGAGAAATTCACTCTCGTCTTTGCAGGAATGGGCGGAGTGATTGGTGTTGGGATCGGGCTGCATTGGATTCAGCCGTTTTTCGCCGCCAATCCGACAAAAATCTTCTTCGTTTCCTTGTGGCTGGCTTTTGGGCTGGCGTTGATATTTATCAATCGCATCAAACGGCCGCTGCGATTTGAGACTCTTCCTGAAAAATCGCCGAAGATTGCAATGCTTCTGTTCCTGACCGGAATACCGGGAGGTATGGTTAGTGGCTTACTTGGAAGCGGCTTGGATATGCTCGTTTTCGCGGTGCTGCTGCTGGGCTTCCGGGTATGTGAAAAGGTGGCTACTCCGACTTCAGTGATCTTGATGGCGATCGTTAGCGTGGCCGGTTTTGCCTGGAGGCTACTATTCCCGGGGGAAATGGAGATTTTACCCAAAACGTGGGAATACTGGTGGGTTTGTGTGCCTGTCGTCGCGATTGGGGCTCCGCTCGGAGCGCGATTCATTTCCGGAAGAGGACGGCGCTTTGTTGTGGGCTTGCTGTTGTTTTTGATTCTTGCTCAGTTTATTGCTGCGCTTGTGATCATTCCTTTTGACCAAAGTCTGATCTTGCTCGCCGTTTGCACTTTTCTGATTGGTACAGCTCTGTTTCGACTGATCTGGTTCGCAGGCAAGCGTTATGCTCGAAACGGATAGGCTGCTATTGGCTTTTTTTCGAAAGGGCTTCGACTTCCTCAAGGGTGAAGCGCATGCAGAGGATATAGGGCTCTTGGCCAGCTTCCCAATGACCATATGTGGTTGTCACAAAGGTCCCGTCCGGTAGCACCTCAACTCCCGGGTAGGCGCAGTCTGCGCCTTTCTTATTGTCCTTCAGACGGATGCGATATTGGCCTTCTGAGCCGCTCACCAGATCCTCATAGGTGCCGACCCACCCGACCCAGTCACCGGAAGTGGGACTCGTCCAGGATTTCGGATGTCGATCACGGAATGAAATAAACAAGCGACCATCGGGAGCATACTGGCCGGTATGACGATCTCCGGTAAGGGAGGCGGGTAGCTCGCGCGGCTCAGACCAGCTTTTTCCTTCATTGTCGGAAAAAATTATGAACGAGTTCCGAACCCGGGCATTTTCCCGCAGCAAAACTGCGAGCTGTTTACCATCCGGGGAGCGAATAATACCGGGCTCACACAGGTGGATTTCGTGGTTTTTGTAGATGACTTCGGGAAAAGACCACGTCAGGCCGCCATCTTTGGAAAATGTCTTGTAGAGACGAAAAGTCCGTGGTTTCTCCCCGCTGGGCTTCTCTGAAAAGAAGCGACCATCATCGTGAAACATAGCCATGTAATGGCCCGGCCCAGTCTTCAAGCTGGTGACGCAACCCATCACAACAATGCCACCCCAATTGCCAACCTGATTGAGCTCGGACCAGTTTTTGCCATCGTCTTCGGTGATCGCCATACGAGCGGGATACAATCCGGAGAACATAATGATTCGTTTCTTGCCGGAGGCATCGAGAACCCGGTGCAAAGTCGGAACTTCTTTGGATGTCGCCCATGATTTTGGAGTAGGTAGGCGATCGGACCATGTGAGGCCAGCATCAGCAGAGCGTTTGTAGACAATTCCGCCCCGGCCATGGCCTTTTGGATAAACACAAAGCATGGTTTTGTTATCCTCCAGAAGCACAGTAGTTGGGTGGCCCAGATACTGTCCCTCTTCCTTATCCACAATGATTTGCATCGAACTTTCCTGATCGAGGTCGATCAAAGGTATCGTAAATGGTCCCGGGGCCGGAGCTTGCTGGGCAGCGAGAGGGATTGAAATAGAAGACAGGGCCAGAAGGTAGAAAAGGTCGCGCAGCATACTTTGTTTATAGCGGTGACACAGCCATTCGGGCAAAAGGAAAATCATACGCGGTTCATAAGATGTGGGGTTTGACCTTTTCCTGAATCCGACATTGACTGGGGCATGAAAATTTCACGACGCCAATCTTTGCGTTTAATGGGATCGAGCACTACTGCGATGTTGCTTTCGGGCCCACTCCGCGCGGAGGCCAAATCTCCATTCAGAATTGGCGCTTGTGACTGGTCGATCAAGCACAAGCAGGACATTGGTGCTTTTGATACGGCGAAGAAAATTGGCTTAGAAGGATTGCAGGTCAGTTTCAGCACTCCCGGTTCTGATTTTGATCTTCGTGATCAGAAAATTCGGGAGCAATACTTCGAGAATGTCGAGCGCA
This sequence comes from Verrucomicrobiota bacterium, assembly GCA_020629815.1. Classification (GTDB taxonomy): domain Bacteria; phylum Verrucomicrobiota; class Verrucomicrobiia; order Verrucomicrobiales; family DEV007; genus Arctic95D-9. The sequence continues at coordinate 13,187 of JAHDCN010000005.1, read as the reverse complement.
CGGGCGTTCAGATTGCGTCACTTGGGATGGGCATTCTCAATCAAAAACCCTTGGCGACCAATCCTGAGTCCATCGATTGGGTGGCGGATGCGGTTGATGTGATGGCTGCGATGAAAAAGGAGCAACCTGATCTTGCGCCCACTGTTTGCCTGCTGGCTTTCTTTGGCAAAGGCGATATCAACGGCAAGCCGGAGCTGATGAAGTCGGTTATTGCGAAATTGAAGACAGTGATGCCAAAAGCCGAAGACGAGGGTGTCATCTTCGGGATCGAGTCGCTCTTATCGGCTGATGATCATTTGAAAATTATCGATGCCGTTGGATCCCCGAATCTCCAGGTCTACTACGACTCCGCCAATTCCAATCGAATGGGCTACGATATCTACCGGGAAGTGGTCCAGATTGGTGGCGACCGGATTTGCGAAATTCACTGCAAAGAAAATGGCAACTTGCTGGGCAAAGGAGTCGTCGATTTTCCGAAGTTTCGCGACGCGGTGAATGAGTCCGGATTTTCCGGATGGCTGATTATTGAGGGCGCTATGAAAAAGGGTGCAGATATGCTCGAGGCGTACCGGGAAAATTACCAATATCTCGATCAAGTCTTCCGCGGCTAGTCCGCTGTCGATTCTTCTTCATCCACCATGATTGGGAAATCATCATCCACCCGATAGGTGATAGAGCCATCTTCGGTGACCAGTATTTCGCCGTCGTCACCCTCCTTCAAGATCAGCTTTTGGCCGGTTTTGGGGCAGCGCAATAGTTCAAGTAGTGTGGATGAAATTGGCATCACTGCTCTTTGGCTTTTAGAAAATCAAATTCCGGTGACGCGACCTTGCCCTTGGCGTGGTCATAGACGGCTTTCAACTCCTCCCGGCTTGCTGCGACCTGTCCTTTGTCCTTCGTATTCGCCATCCACTCGGCAAGAATTTTGCGGTGGGCTTCCAACTCTGATTCGAACTTGGGATCGTTCACGAGATTATTGATCTGATCGGGATCACTGGCCAAATCATAGAGTTCCTCCGCAGCGCGGCCTGCCTCATGATGATAGCCCGCCTGTAAAGGCGTCAATTCGCTGTTTTTATACAATTTTCGTAAATTAACAATAGTCGCGTGTTTGTCTCGATATTGAGGCTGATAGAAGGCTCGGTCGGTCAGGAAGTTGCGGATGTAGCGGAAATTATCCGAGCGAACGCTTCGAATCCGGTCGACTGCAATTCCGCATCGATCACGGGCGCCAATGACAAACTGCTGAGGCTCGTAGTCGGTCGCAAAAAGATCTTTCCCTTCTAGATAATCCGGAATCTGTACACCTGCTAATGCCAGAGATGTGGCAGAGATATCAATCCCATTAACCAAGTCTTCACGGACAGCTCCTTTCGGAATATTTTTCCCGGTTACGATCAGGGGGACCTTCAGGCCGTCATCGTAGAGAAATTGCTTTGCCCGCGGCAGCGGACTTCCGTGGTCAGTGAAGAAAAACAGGATCGTATTGTCCAGCAGGTCGTATTCCTTCAAGGCATTTATGATTTGGCCTACCTCCGTGTCTGTAATCGCGACCTGCTCGTAATGGCGGGCTATTGCGTTGCGAAAAACTTCATTGTCCGGGTAAAACGGCGGCACGGTGACTTGCTCAGCTTTCACCCGACTCTCTGTGGGGAACTTTTGTCCGGTTTCTCCACCGGTCTTACCCCCTTTGAGTTGTATCTGACCAAAGAAGGGCTTTCCCTGCAATTGCTTCAGCCAGTCGAGGTCTTTTCCGTTAAAGTGACCCCGAAACTTCGGGCGTTGGAAGTCAGGGGAATACAGGAGGTCGCGGTCCCGCAAAAAATTGTAGTCCTCTTTTTCTTCGTTAAACGTGACATAGCCAGCCTGACGAAACAGTTCGGGAACCGTGAGAACCTCATTTGGTAAAACCTCTTTGATCATCGTGCGATGATGATGCAATCCAAAAGAAGTCTGCATTGTTCCGGTGATCAAAGCCGAGCGCGTTGTCGAGCAAACCGGGGATGGCATGAAGGCCTTTTCAAATCGCACGCCCTGCTTCGCAAGCTGATCAATATGGGGAGTTTCGGCCAGCTCATAGCCATAGCAGCCGAGCCAATCGCTCATGTCATCGACATAGAGCCACAGAATGTTGGGCCGTTCATCGGCCTGAACTACTGAGGCTAGCAATACAGCGAAGGAAAAGAGTAAGCGCTTCATCTCAATAAAGCGGAACATTGGGATCGATCTCTGTCGACCAGGCATTGATCCCGCCTTTGAGGTGACAAATTTCGTTAAATCCATTTTCCTTGAGAAACATCAAAGCCTGAGCGGATCGACCGCCTGACTTGCAGTGAATGATTGTCTCCTGAAGTGGGTCCAGTTCATTCAATCTTTCCGGCAGTTCGCCGAGTGGAATTACTACCGTCCCGGGAAACCGGCAGATCTCCACCTCTGCCTGCTCGCGCACATCAACAAACTGGAAGGGTGCATCACTCTCCAATCGCTCTTTTAGCTGATGGACATCGATCTCGGGAATTTCTTCGGGTTGAGGACTGCTGCAGGCCATTTCTTCAATTTCTTTGAGTTCTGTGATGGTGGGAGTTTCTCCGCACACCGCGCACTCTACATCACGTTTCAGGGTAATCTCGCGAAAACGAAATGTGAGCGCATCGAAGTGAACCAGTCTTCCGACCAGCGGATCACCAATGCCAAGGATCAATTTGATGGCTTCATTTGCCTGAAGGGAACCCACGATTCCGGGAAGCACACCAAGAACGCCGCCTTCCGCACAGCTGGGCACTTGTCCGGGCTGTGGTGGTTTTGGAAAAAGGCAGCGGTAGCAGGGGCCGCCCAAGTGTGGAGCAAACACAGATACCTGTCCCTCGAAGCGGAAAATCGAACCATAGACATTCGGCTTTCCAGTTATCACAGCAAGATCGTTACTGAGGTAGCGGGTAGTAAAATTGTCTGTGCCATCCACAATCAAATCGTAGGGTTCGGCTAATTGCCTGGCATTTTCGGCAGTAAAGCGGACAGGGAATGTCTCAACTACTACTTCCGGGTTGATTCGCATAAGTGTTTCAATCGCCGAATCAATTTTCAAGCGGCCGACATCGTGAGTGTCGTGAAGAATTTGCCTCTGCAGGTTGGAAAAATCGACTTCGTCAAAATCAACGATACCGATCTGGCCGACGCCTGCTGCGGCCAGATACATTGTCACCGGCGATCCTAATCCACCCGCGCCAATGCACAGCACCTTCGCCGCCTTGAGTTTTTTCTGCCCCTCAAGCCCTACATCCGGAATCGTGATATGGCGGGCATAGCGCTGCAATTCCTCTGGAGAAAGTTCGGCTTCGTCGATGCGATCCTGTGGAAAAAGGGAACTCATGAAAAAAGTTAAACAGAAAAAAAGGAGGGATTCGCTCTATCGGGTGTAATCAAAAAACTGCATGGAACAGTCTGCTGTTTCCCTGTAGATTCCAATCAAGCATATTCTATGAAACCTATCCTCAACTCATTTTCAAAAATTGCCGCCGTAGCGGCTGCCGGGACCCTGCTGGTCGGGCAGGATGCTCAGGCGCAAAAAAAGAAGTCGGAACAGAAACCGGATATTCAGTTCTCTGAACTACAAGACAATCTCAGCTTTGATCGTAGCGCTGTTAGTGATGGCGCACCTGACGGACTGGTAACCAGCTATTCCGGTGCGCTGGAAAAAGTAATGCCGACTGTGGTCACCGTGTATTCTTCGAAGAAGCGCACGGTTCAAAGAAATCCTGCTCAGGAAGAAATGTTCCGCCGGATGTTTCCAGATATCCCGGAAGATTTCTTTGAGAGAAACCAGAATCGTGGACAGCGTGAATCCGGTCTGGGATCCGGTGTTGTGATTTCGCCGAATGGCTACATTCTCACAAACAACCACGTGATCACTGGAGCAGACGAGATTAAGGTTTCGTTATCCAAGGACAAAAGAGAGTACGTTGCGCAGTTGGTCGGTGCGGATCCGCAAACCGACGTCGCATTGATTAAGATTGATGCCACAGGGCTGGATGCGATCCAAATTGGTGACTCCAGTAAGTTGAAAATTGGTGATGTGACGATTGCAGTGGGTAGCCCTCTGGGCCTTACTCAGACAGCGACCATGGGCATAGTAAGTGCGCTTGGGCGGAACGATCTGCAGATCATTGGTTCGCAGGCCGGTGTAAACGGATATGAGAATTTCATCCAAACCGATGCTTCCATTAACCGTGGAAATTCCGGAGGTGCTCTGGTCGATGCCCGCGGCAGATTGATTGGTATCAACACCGCAATTCAATCCAACAGCTTCGGTGGCAATATCGGAATCGGTTTTGCCATACCGAGCAACATGGCGCTGAATATCGTCGAGCGTTTGCTCGATGGTGGCGGAAAAGTGAAGCGCGGTTTCCTCGGAGTGCTGCTTCGTGAGCCGGATGACAATATCGCTAAAGCTCTGGGACGCGAAGACAAGTCAGGTGTGCTGGTTGCGGAAGTGGGAGAAGATTCTCCAGCAGAGCGCAGTGGCCTCAAGGCTGGTGACTTGATCGTTGGATACAACGGTAAGCCGGTTGAGTCGATGGCCAAGCTTCGCCTCGATATCAGTAATACCGCTCCCGGTTCGCCTGTTGAGTTTCAGCTGATTCGAAATGGGAATACACAGTCACGCGACGTAGTCCTCGGAGATCTCGATGATCGCGACAAAATCTTTGCCACTGGCCCGGGACGCGGACCTGCTCCACGCGCGGTCGCCAAGCCTAAGCAGTTGGTCGAAGGCCTCCGAATCACTGATTTGGATGAAGACAAGCGCAAGGCACTGGAACTCGATGCCGACTTCGCCGGAGTTTTAGTTGAGAGCGTTGAAGATGACTCAGCTGCAGCGAAAGCTGGTCTTCGCCCGGGTTTGGTCATCACACAGATCGACCAGAAAAATGTTGGTAGCGTTTCACAGGCGCATGACATCATTGGCGGGGTGAACAATGACTATGTCCTGTTCCAGGTCTACTCCAACGGCCGTCGCGATATTCTTGCTGTCGAACTGAAGAAGTAATCATTTGATCCTTATGCTGTGAGTTCCTCCGATCCAAACTACGGCATCAGCCGTCTTGATCAGGATTCCGTGGGAACTCATGGCTGGCAGGTCAGAATTCAAAGAAGAAGCGTCCGCTATGGGCGCTTTTTTTCTGATTCTGAATGGGGAGGAAAGCTGAAGTCCCTCGAAGTCGCAAAACGGTTTCGGGATCGAATTGTAGCAGGGCAGGAACGGCGAAACCGTTTGTCGGATCGTTTGGTGGTTCGCAGCCATCAACAAATCACCAGACGGAACTCCTCCGGCGTCATTGGCGTGACTCGAATTTCTCAGAAAAGCGCCAAAGGCGATGAGTATCACTTCTGGCAGGCCAGCTGGACCCGGCCGGACGGAAAAAGAAAAACCGTTCGTTACTCTGTTCTGAAACTGGGCGAGGATGAGGCGTTCCGGCTCGCATGCGAAGCCCGCGCGGAAGCAGTTGGAAGTTAAAAATCAAAGATATGGCAAAGTTGTTTTTACTCGCTGGCATTGGAGCTGTCGTTCTTCTACAAACTGGCTGCACTACACCGGCACCTGATCCGAATCGGGCAAAAATCATCCATCGCGATGGTTCAGTGTCCTATGTTGGCCCGAGCCGAATGGATAAGCAGGATCAGCTGATGCGGGATCACCGCGATGCTCTGAACCGGGCTTTCTACGCATTTTAAGCAAGACCTAACCCTGTTGCCTCTCTGACCTAACAGGGTTGAGTCATTGACCTAACAGGGTTAAGTCGGCGAGCGGGTTCTCCATCTTAATTTCCCGTATCTCCCGCAAATCAGGGCTCGTCAGCTTGTTTAGAATCTGATTGGATCGGGGCGTGAAAAATCTGTTACGCTCCATTGGTCCTGCCTTAATCGTTGCTGCTGTTGTTCTCGGGCCGGGAAGTATCCTGACTTCTTCCAAAGTCGGAGCAAGCTTTGGTTTGATCGGGGTTCCGGTGATTTTGGGGGCTGCGATTTTAATGATGGCGATGGTTGCTCTTGCTGGTCGCATAGGTGTCGTTTACGAGAAAAGTCCCTGTGATGAGATTTCGGATAGGCTGGGACGTTGGGTCGCGGTTGTGATTGGATTGGTTCTTTTTGGTCTGGTAGCCCTGTTTCAGTCCAGCAACAACATTGCCATCGTTGCCGGTCTCGAACCGGTATTGGAAAAAGAGGCCGGACAGGGAATTGCCGCGATTTCCAAGGTCATCATTCTGGTGGTGTTCAATGTGTTCATCATCTTTTCCCTGTATCGGATGCGGGATCTATATTCTTCGATTGAGAAGCTGATGAAGTTTTTGATCGGTCTAACGGTCTTGTCTTTTTTGATCAACTTTGGGGTCGCCTGGCTGCAACCTCAGGATTTCACTCCGGTTGCCCGTGAAGGAAAACAGGATTGGATTCCTCTGCTGGGAATGATCGGAACCACCTTTTCTGTAGGTGGTGCTTTTTATCAGGCTTACCTGGTGAAAGAGAAAGGATGGGGGATTCCCGAGGCAAAAAAAGGAGTGGTTGATTCCGTTCTCAGTATTTCGATTCTGGCGCTGGTAACCACAGTGATTTTGCTGACAGCGTTCCGCACATTTTATGGCAGACCGGATGTGTTGCTTTCGAATGTGGGCGATGTAGCTCGTCAGTTGGAGCCTCTTTTCGGTTCAGCTGCCAAAGTGGTATTTTCCATTGGGATTCTTGCGGGAGCGACCAGTTCGTTTCTGGTAAACTCCATGATCGGAGGAACCGTGATGTCTGACAGTCTCGGAAAAGGCAGCCGATTATCTGACAAATGGCCGATTCACATGACCACGGTGGCTCTGTTAGTGGGCATGGTGGTTGCGATCCTGTCACTGCTGAAAGAGGGCAGCACAGTTACTCTGATTACTTTTGCACAGGCATTAACCGTTTTAGGTATTCCTGCCCTGGCTGCGGCCTTAATTTATCTGGGGACGCGAAAGGAATTAACCGGAGACCGAAAAGTGCCCCGCTGGATTATTACCTTGGCTATCGTGGGATTTCTCGTGGCCTGCTGTCTGGCGGTGAAAACTGCGCTGGCTGTTGCGGATAAAATGGGAGGCTAAAATTCTATTCGACGCAGCGACAATCAGGTGTTTACTCTTTCTTAAATAAATCCACTCACTCGATGAAACGACTGAATCTTCTCCTCGCTGTTTTGGCCCTTCTTTCCAGCTCCACAATGGTGAGTTGTGTCTCTACTACTGCTGCAGAAGGCGAAGGCCGGGCTTCCGGTATTTCCGCCTCAGACACGGCGACATTTAATCGCCAGAATGTCTACCAAATGCAGGATCGGACTTTCCGTTCCCTGGCCTACTAAGGCACCATCTGATTCCAGCGGATGGTATCGCCGGAACTGGCTATCAATTACCTGCTCCCGGCAATCGCATTCGCGATGGGAGCATGCATTGGCTCGTTTTTAAACGTGGTGATCTACCGTGTGCCTCTGGGTATCTCGGTAAATGAGCCGAAGCGCTCCTTTTGCTTTTCCTGTAAAAAGCAAATACCCATCTATCTCAATATCCCACTGGTCTCCTGGGTCTTTTTACGCGGAAAGTGTAAATTTTGCGGTAGCAAGATTGCGTTCCGATATTTCCTGGTCGAGCTGCTGACAGCGATCTGTTTTCTGGCGATCTGGAAGAAATTCTTCCCAACTCTCGGATTCCCGGGAGTTATTGCGTTCTGGATCTTTGTCGCGATGCTAATTTCTGCGACCTTCATCGATTTCGATCACTTCATTATTCCGGATTCGATTACAATCGGCGGCACGGTAATTGGTTTGCTGGCGAGCTTTTTGATTCCTGCGATGCACGGGCAGGAAACGATGCTGGGTGGGCTTTTTCAGGGGGGAAAAGGTGCCGTCATTGGCTTCGGTTTGCTCTACTTAATTGTCCTGATGGGCAAGATGATGTTCGGCAAGATCAAGCATGAGTTTGAAGAGCCTCAGGATTTCAAGATTTCTCAGCCGGGCGGAGATGAAAGCCCGATTATGATCGAACTGGGGGAGCACCACTATGAGTGGGGTGAAGTGTTTTATCGCACCTGGGACCGGATGGAGCTGGATATCACTGACTTGGCGCTGGATGGTGAAGCCAAAGATATCAAAGACAAGTTCCAGGTTTGGGGAGACGGAGTCGAGCTCGATGGAGATCGGATTTCTCTCGAGAAACTCAAAGAGGTCTCCGGCAAAGTGACCCGGGCTGTCGTTCCGAGAGAGGCGATGGGCTTTGGTGATGTGAAGTTTATGGCCATGATCGGGGCGTTTCTCGGCTGGCAAGGGGCGGTATTTACCATTTTTGCAGCCTCTGTCTTTGGCGCTGTCGTTGGCCTGTTACAAAAGGTGATAGCCCGGGAAGGTTGGGGGCGCCCGCTTCCGTTTGGTCCCTATCTCGCTTTGGCTGCTTTTGTCTGGTTGTTCACCGGGCCGGCACTGTGGCTCTGGTATGTGGGTGTATTAAAGGGTGGTTGGAAGTTTCGCTGAACATGAAAGTTGATGGTAAGCCGTATCGGACGATTTGGTTGGGGGATAAGCCGGGAGAGGCCTGGATCATTGATCAGCGAAAGCTGCCGTTCGCCTTTGAAGAAGTCGTTTTGAAATCGACGGAGGACACGGCTCGTGCGATTTACGAAATGTATGTGCGCGGAGCGGGTTGCATCGGCGCTGTTGCTGCTCATGGAATGTATCTGGCTGCTGTGGAATGCGAGGTGGAGGTGGATTCAGTGGAGTCTTTTGATCAGGCATTTCGGAAAAAGGGTGAGCAGCTTTGTGAGACCCGTCCTACTGCAATGAACCTGCAATGGGCAGTAGAGCGGCAGGTTAGGGAGGTTTCCTCGCAAGACTCGATTCAGGAAAAGGTGAGCAGAGCTCGTGAGGTCGCCCGGGAGGTTGCTGATGAAGATGCGGAATGGTGTCGGCGGATCGGTGAAAATGGACTGCGTTTGATTCAGGAAATTTTTGAGAAGAAAGGCGGCAAAGATCCGGTGAATATCCTGACTCATTGCAATGCCGGGTGGCTGGCCTTTGTTGATTGGGGATCAGCGACTTCACCTATTTATGCCGCGCATGATGCAGGGATTCCGGTGCATGTGTGGGTGGATGAGACCCGTCCACGTAACCAAGGGGCGCGACTAACTGCCTGGGAACTCGGCCAACAGGGGGTGCCGCATACGGTTATCGTCGACAATGTTGGGGGGCATTTGATGCAACATGGCATGGTCGATATGGTGATCACCGGTACGGACCGGACCACCTACACGGGAGATGTGGCGAACAAGATTGGAACTTACCTAAAAGCTCTGGCTGCCCGGGATAACGATGTTCCCTTTTACGTGGCGCTACCCTCATCCACGTTCGATTGGGAAATTCGCGATGGCGTAAAGGAGATTCCCATCGAGCAAAGGGATGGCGAAGAAGTGGCCTTTTTGTCAGGTTTGGCATCTACAAACGACACAGAGGAAACCGAAGTGAATCTGGTTGCGGAAGGAAGTCCGGTAGCGAACTATGCCTTCGACGTAACGCCGTCGCATTTGGTTAGCGGGCTAATTACGGAACGGGGAGTTTGTGATGCAAATGAGGCATCCGTTTTCTCGCTGTTTCCAGAAAAGCAAAAGTGACGTAGGGTATCTGGAGAAAGAAAATTTTTGGAGTATGCCGGTTAAAATTGATCCTTCACTTCATCAGGAGAAGAAGCCGTCCTGGATTCGGGTGAAACTGCCTACCGATCCGGTTTTTTGGGATACCAAGAACCTGATTGAGGATTTGAATCTGGTGACTGTTTGTGAAGAGGCGGTATGCCCAAACCGCTGGGAATGCTGGGGGCAGGGAACGGCGACCTTCATGATTGCCGGGGAGCGCTGCACCCGGGCCTGCGGATTTTGCGCGGTTGATACCAGAAAACCGATGCCGCTGGAGGCAGACGAACCAGATCGGGTAGCGACCGCAGTGAAGCGTATGGGATTGAACCACGTGGTCATTACTGCTGTGGCGAGGGATGATTTACCTGATGGCGGTGCCTGCCATTTCGCCAATACGATCAATCAGGTGCGGGAGGAAAACCCGGACACGGTGATCGAAGTATTGGTTCCTGACTTTATCGGCAAAGATGACGCGCTCTGGGTGGTCATCGAAGCTGGTCCGGAGATTTTTAACCACAACATTGAAACGGTGGAGCGATTGACTCAAGTGGTTCGATCCAATTCTGATTATCGTCGTTCGCTGAGCGTTTTGAAAAAAGCCCGGGTTATGGCCGCCGAGATGGGGCGCCGATGCGCAACAAAGAGCGGTATTATGTTGGGCCTGGGCGAAAAGAAGGATGAGGTCCTACAAGCAATGGACGACTTGCGCGAGCATGATGTGACAGTGCTAACCATTGGTCAGTATTTGCGACCCTCTCCGAAGCATCTGCCGGTTGTGGAATACATCCAACCCGAGGTGTTTGAAGAGTTAAAAGAAATTGCTTTGGACAAGGGCTTTCGGCACGTGGCGTCTGGACCGTTGGTACGAAGCTCTTATCATGCTGCAGATTTCAAACCGGAACTGGACCCGTTGGCTTGAGGGATTCAGAAAAATATGATATACTCCACGCGTTATCGTTTCGCCTGCCAGTAATTCCATAGATACCAGACAATTAAGCAAGGTTAATGAGTCCAGTTGGCACAGCAATTCGAACCGCATTTCTCGCGATTTTCTCTGTGTCACTCGTTGGTGGCGCGATTGCAACGGATTACTACCTTCGTCACGAAGAAACCAGAAAGGCTCAGCGGTTTCTCCAGCGGCAGGGAGTTGAGATTAGTGTCGATAGTGCCATTGAAAGGGCGAAAGAAGGTAGAAACGATCTACTCGAACAGTTGGAGCTGGCCGGGGTGAACCTGGGAGCTGGTAACGAAAATCGGGTGACTCCGGTTTTGGCTGCACTTCGCGAGGGTCAGGATGATACGGTAGAGTATCTGTTGGTCCGGAGTAACGTTATTGAGACAGTAAATATGCCGACTATTCCTGAAGGGGATACGGCGATGGCTCATACTTTGCGTGAGCGCGATTTTAACTACGCCAAAAGGTTGAATCAAGTTGGCTCGTCGCTCGACTGTGATCGCTATCCGGGAGTTCCGTTTTTGATTGATGCGATCAAAAACGACGACCGCGAGATGGTTGAGTTTCTTCTTTCGAATGGTGCCGACCCGAACTACCGGGGCACTCAGAGCTTCGGAGCGTCAGCCTTGGCTTCGGAAGCAGATGATATGGAGCTGCTTCAGCTTCTTGCCGATTCTGAAGCTGACTTCGATGTAATGGGGACAACGGGTGTGCCGCTTTTGATCGAAGCGACGGAAGATCTCGATTACGACAAAGTTGAATTTTTCCTGGCAAATGGGGCGAACGTCAATATTACCTCCTCCAGCTCCGGCGAAGGCTACACACCGGCAGGAATCGCAGTGAGCAAGCGTGACGGTCGGTTGACCAAATCCTTTTTTGCTGCTGGTGCGAACCCTGAGTCGGTTGGGCCGCGCGGTGGAACTGTTCTGTTTGAAGCGGGAGATGATGGTGATTTGGAAACCGTTATTCAATTGCTGGAATATGGAGCAAACGCGAATGGGACAGGGCCAACCGGAGAACCTGTTTTGACTCGTGCGGTGAAGAACGAAGATCTCGATATGGTGGAGGTTCTTCTGAATGGCGGTGCCAAGCCAAACGAAGGAGCTGAAGGCGCAGAGCGACCTCTTTTCGTTGCCATTGAGAATGGGAACATGGCGATTTCCCGGATGTTGATCGAAGAGGGTGCTGATCTCGACAAGCAAACGATGTTGGCGAAAGCCTATGAGACTCGGGACGATCCCTTGATGAATCTTCTGCTCAATGCCGGAACGGATCCTGAGTCGACGTTGCCCGGATCAGATGAGCGGGTTTTTGATGTGGCGGTGAGGGAAGGCAATACCAGTGCGGTGAGAACTCTACTCAATGCCGGAGCGAATGTGGGCGATAACCTGTGGGCTGCGTTGCTGACCAAGCAGGTTGATCTGCTCGGAGTGATCTTGAGTGGCGGAGCTGATCCGATGCAGCGTAACAACGCTGGTGAGACTCCGCTTTCTTATGCGCTTGGTCAGGAGCAATACAAATCAGCGAAACTTCTTCTCAACGCCGGTGCAAATCCGAATGTCATGTATGACGACGCGGAAAGTTGGCTTGCCAGGTCAATCCGTTTGAATATTCCGGACGTTGCTGAAGCTCTGGTGAGAAACGGCGCGACGATTACCGGTGTTCGCTGTCGTGATGGGCACACTCTGATTGGATGGGCAATCGCGAATGAAATGTCCGATGTCGCCGTTGCTCTGATCGAAGCGGGAATCGACGTGGAAGAATTTGAGCGCACTCCGGCTACCGAATCGTTTAAGTCCAATTTCAAGAGCACGACATTCAAGTATCATCTTACCAACGACGATCGGATTCGCCCTCTTTATATCGCTGCTTCCAAAAAGGATCACAAAGTGGCTCAAGCGCTCAAGGATGCCGGTGCAAAGAGTATCGTTTACACTCGCAAGAGTCTGTATCCGATCAACATCCCGGCTTGGTATTCGGATGTGGAGATGATGCAGATTATTCTGCTGGGAAGAGCTCCGGAAGTGCAGCCGCGCAAGGTGTTGATCGATTTGTCCAGCCAAAGGATGACGTTGTATGAAGGCGGAGTTGCTACCTATTCATCCCGCTGTTCTACGGGAAAACGAGGCAAGCGGACCAGGACCGGAAACTTCGTCATTACCGATAAGCATAGGCACCACACTTCATCGATTTACGGTTCCAGTATGCCGTTCTTTCAGCGGGTAAGTTGCTCAGATTTTGGATTGCATCAGGGATATGTTCCCGGTTATCCCGCGTCCTCCGGCTGTATCCGCCTGCCGTATTCGGCCGCTGCCCACATGTTTCGGGTTTGCAAGGTAGGGGACCTGGTTGTCATCCAGCAGTAAATTCCCAACCGGTAGTTGCTTTCCCGCCAACTCGCTGTTTTCTTTGCGGCCATGCCTAGCACAGAAATTTGGAAACAGGCCCATTCGTGGATTGAAAGTCTGGTTGCCTATGATCCGGGAAAACCGATTGAAGAGACGGCTCGTGAGCTGGGGCTCGATCCCGATGATATTATCAA
>JAHDCN010000209.1 GCA_020629815.1 Verrucomicrobiota bacterium | reverse complement strand
CCCAGCCGGGTTGGATCGTTTCTCCACAGCTTCGGACAGTCCGACAAAAAGTTCATCGAGAACAGCAACAGCGACGGCACGATTCCGCAGGTAATGATGCTGTTGAACGGTACGTTGACCAACAACGTCATGACAGAAAAAAGCAAGGCACTGGTCCGAAATGCGAAGGCGGAAGGCAGTCATGATGAAGGGATCGATGTAATCTTTCTCAGCACCCTGAGCCGCCGTCCCAAACCACAGGAGCGCGATGCCGTGGAACCTCTGGTCAAAGGTGGACAAGGCAGTGCAGCCGACTATTCCGATTTAATCTGGGCGTTACTGAACACCCACGAATTCATGTTTATCCAGTAAGACCGTTAACCACAGCAATATTATGAAATCGCCATTTCAAAAACTCGACAGCCTGAGCCGTCGTGCTTTCGCGGAGAAGACAGCAGCAACTGCTCTGGGCGTCTCACTTTTTCCCGGAATCGACCGTGCCATTGCCGCAGCCGGGAATGTAGGCAAAGCCAAGCACGTGATCTATATTTACATGGGCGGCGGCATGACCCATCTGGATACCTTTGATCCGAAACCCGGAGCCGATACTCAGGGGCAAACCAAGGCGATCGACACCGGAGTTGCAGGAGTGCAATTGAGCGAATACATGCCCGATCTTGCTAAGCGATTCAAAGACATTGCGGTCGTGCGCTCGTTAACTCAGAGAACCGGTGCTCACGGTGGAGCCTCCTACTGGATGCAGACCGGCTACCAGGAGAACGCCGCGATTCGCCATCCGAACATGGGAGGCTGGGCTCAAAAACTGCTCGGCAAAGCTCACGAACAATTACCGGATACCATCCATATTGGTGGTGGCGGCCCCGGATCCGGATTTCTCGGTGCCACCTTTGCACCACTGCCCATCGGCGATCCCAGCAAAGGTCTGCCAAATTCCAAACTACCGGTAAAACAGCAGCAAATGAATCAGCGGCTGAAGGCTCTTGCTGGACTGAATGAGCCTTTCCTGAAAAAATATCATACTGAAGAGGTGCAGGCCTATTCGGACTTTTATGACAACACCCTCGAATTCCTGAAAGGGAAAGAACTCGAAGTCTTTGATCTAAAAAAGGAAAAGAAGGAAACCCGCGATGCCTATGGCAACGGTGGCTTTGGCCAGGGACTCCTGCTGGCGAAGCGGCTGGTAAAAACCGGAGTGCGCTTTGTCAGAGTATCCAATGGTGGATGGGATATGCACGGTGATCTGTGGAATCGCGGACCCGGAAAGATCAACGGATTCTCCAAAGGGATTAGCACGCTTATTGATGACTTGAAAGCAGAGGGACTATTCGATTCTACGCTGGTTGTTCTGACTACTGAATTCGGCCGCACCCCAGTCATCAACCAACGAGGCGGCCGGGATCATCATCCACGTTGCTTCTCCGGAATGATTGCCGGAGGCGGAATACAGGGAGGACAAGTTTATGGAAAAACCGACAAACGCGCGATCGCAGTTGAGGAGAAGCCCGTGAGTCCTGCTGACTTTAATGCCACCATTGCAACAGCACTCGGCCTGGATCGGGAAAAACGGGTTTTTGCCCCGAACGGCAGACCATTTTTTGTCGCTGACGGCGGCAAGCCAATCATGGAACTATTTAGCTAAGCCCCCGGGCTGGTATCGCGAGGTTTACGGGAAATAGATTTGGGCCAGAGCTTTTTCTGGTTGGCAACAAGTAAGTCGGCGAAATACAGTCAGGCCTGTTATGCCATCCGTAGCGACTCATCCGAACGAAACCTATGAAATCCAGGGTGGCCGCATTCAGACTCGCTCTCTGGAAGTTCACATTGTAGATCACTGTAATCTACGCTGTCGTCACTGTTGCTCGCTTTCGCCAGTTTCGGAAAAAGCTTTGGTTTCACAGGAAGAACTACGCCGACTTCTCCGCCGGGCCGGAACGGCACTACAACCGCAGCGTTTGAAACTAGTTGGCGGGGAACCTCTCCTTCATCCGAAACTGATCGAATGCCTGCAGATTGCCAGGGAGTCAGGAATTGCCAAAAGCGTATCTCTCACCACAAACGGTCTGTTGGCAAAAAAGGCTCCCCCGGAAATTTGGCACATACTCGACCATATCACCGTGTCGATTTATCCCACGCCGGGACTTCCTGAATCGACTCAGGAGTGGATTACGTCAGTCGCAGAATCCAATCAGGTGCAGGTCAACTGGAAGCACCAGGATCAATTCGTTCTTATGGATCGAAATGAGCTGCCAACTGACGATTCCGAAACAGAGCAAATCTATCGGGACTGCTGGTTACGCAGGCGCTGCCACTCACTCGCGAACGGTCGCTTTTATACCTGCACGCGACCTTCCCATATGCACGCGGTATCCGGTCTCGAAAGCTCCCCGTTTCAAGAAGACGGTGTCCCAATCGACGATGGCGGAAACCTCACCGAAAAAATTTACCAATACCTGATTCAACGTAAGCCCCTGGTCAGCTGCCAGCTTTGCCTCGGCGGAAGCTCACGCTCTGAAGCCCATTCGCAAATGTCTCCGCAAGAGGTAAAAACTGAACAGTCCATGCGCCGAAATTTGTACCGGGAGCTTGCCAATTCTCATGACTCCGAATCCCATCAGTCCGCAGTATAGATGTGATTACTCCGGACGGGAAAGTTCAAGAATTTCGGATCTGTGGAATCCGAATAAAATCAAGGAATCCCCTTCGTCTCAGATCAACGACTTCTTCTCTGGAGAGATCAAAGAGTCGAGCACGTGCTTTCCCGGAATCACACGAACGCTGAGTTACGCACGGCTATTCGCTGCGCCCCAGGTTGCAGCAACCGATCTGGAGTCTGCACTGTTTCAGGCCATCGAGGATTGCCTTTCCCATTCTGAAAAACCGGTCATCGCATTGAGTGGCGGCATCGACTCCTTTCTCCTCGCTGCGCTGGCCGCAGAAGTTTGCGGGGAATCCCTTCCACTCGCCACTTTGGTTTCCAGAATCCCCAACTACTGCGAGTGGAAACTGGTTCAGCGACTTGGCGAAGAACTTCCTTTTATCAAAGACATCCAGGCTGTCGAATTCGACGTGGAAGATTTTGTCGCCGCTCTGCCCGACGCAGTAGCGGCCGCAGAAGTGCCGTTCTACAATTTGCACCCGGTGTCCAAGTTTCTCTTCGCGGAAAAAATTGCACAATCCGGCTTTCGCACCTGCCTGACTGGCGACGCTGCGGATCAGCTGTTTTCCGCGAATCCCGACTATGACTACCTGCCGGTTGTTGGCGCGATATTTGCCCATTCTGACATCGCGCTCCCCTGCCCTTTTCTCCACCCTGCTTTGAGTCCCTGGGCAGGCTCCTCCACTACCAAGGAGCCCTTGCGAAAATTGGCAGCCAAATACCTGCCTGACTGGTTTTTGGAAAAGCCAAAGACGCCCGGATTTGCCCCGGCACAGGATGTATCCCGATTCAGAGATCCGGAATGGGAGATTTCCTTTTCCAACCGAACGGGAATCCCGCAGCCCCGCAATGAAAGCGAAGAACTTCTCTGGACATCGCTTTCCCTGCTCAACCAATCTCACCAGCTTGATTCATGTGCGGTATCGGCGGCATCGTAGACAGCACGATATCCAATCAGGAACTCGTCGAACAAAGTCGGGCTCTCTCCTGCGCGCTTGCGCATCGCGGTCCGGATGAGAGCGGGCAATGGTCAGACTCAGGGGTCACACTGGTTCACCGCCGATTGGTGCTGCTCGATCACGAAGGAGGACAGCAACCTTTCGTTTCCCCCGACAAGCGATTTGTGCTCACCTACAACGGGGAAATTTACAACTCACCCGAGCTGCGAAGAGAATTGGAAACTCATTGGCAATTTCGCAGCCGCTCGGATACCGAGGTGTTGCTCGCTGCTTTGATCCATTGGGGGAAAGATGCTCTTCCAAAGTTGAACGGCATGTTCTCTTTCTTTCTCTGGGACAACAAAAATCGCAGTGGCTTTGCTGCGCGCGACCTTCTTGGGGTCAAGCCTTTCGCCTACTACCAGGAAGGCCCCCGTTTCGCTTTTGCCTCCGAGGCGAAAGCTCTTCTGCCGTTTCTCAACCGATCCCCCAAGGTGAATCACGAAGCCATCGAAGAGTATTTGGCGGCGCCCTGTTTCAGCGGAGTTTCGCGTTCTCCTTTTGCAGAGATTCACTATCTTCCGCCGGGCCATATTCTGGAGTGGAAACACGAAGAAATTCAGATTCGATCGTGGGGAGATGCTTTTGCGCAAAGCGATCAATTCCTGCCGGAAACAGCAGTCATCGAACAACTTCGGGAGACCCTGCCTCAAGCGATTCAGCGTTCACTCTTCGCTGACGAGCCAATCGGATATTTCCTCAGCGGCGGACTGGACTCGACCCTCATCACCTGTCTGGCGGAACGATCGAAGCAGACTCAACAGGGTATGGTCAGTGACCCAACCCTGTTAGGTCAGGCGTTTTCCATCCGTTTTCCGGAACAGCAGCAATTCGATCTAGGGCACTCCCGAATCGTTATTTCCAATGATGAACCGTTTGCCCAACAAGCGGCCGAAGCAGCTCAGGTCGATCTGCAATTTACCGAGATCAAAGAGGAAGATATTATTGATCTCGTTGAACATGTAGCAAAAACCAACGACGCCCTGCCTGCCTGGGAGCAGGAACTGGCGCAGTTTGCGCTGGCCCGGGATGCAGCAAATTCTTATCGCGCCGTCCTGGTTGGAGATGCCGCCGACGAAACTCACTATGGCTACTCCTTTCTGCTTCGACTGGCAGGATGCGACTCCCCCGCGAACTTATTTCAATCCATTGCCTCGGCCCCCTTTCGCCGATCCCCCAGTAAGAGACTCACAGAAGAATATCGCGACCTGCTTCGCTCGGGCGGCCATAATTGGCGAGGCAATCAAGCCGACCAACTGGCGGCAGTTACCTACCTGATAGTAAAACGCTGGCTTCCACGGCTTTTGCACAACGGCGACATTCACACCATGGCACATGGGCTCGAAGCACGTGTTCCTTTTGCCGACACTGAACTACTGAGAATCGCGGAGCGAGTGTCTCCTCTTCATGCCTTTCGCGACACGAAGGAAAAGTCTGCTCTCCGCGAGGCAGCGAAAGGATACATTCCTGAAAGCCTGCGAACCCGTCAGAAATCTGCACTCCCGAAAGCGCCTACGGGCTGGAAAACTTATCGGGATATTGTGCGTGAACGCTTTGCTGCGGATCGGGACTGGATCGATCATTTTCTTCAAATCGAAGACATCAAATCGCTGGTATTCGAATCCGATCCAGTTTCAAACGAGAAAGAGCAGGGCCTGCTCTTCCGGCTCGCTTGTCTGGGAATTTGGGCTGATCACTTCCGGGTTTCCTGGTGAGTTTGGATCGTATGTTCTTTCCGTCTTCATCTCTGCAGTGTGTTGCAGCAATCCCATGTCCCGAAGGGACAATTCAAA
>JAHDCN010000208.1 GCA_020629815.1 Verrucomicrobiota bacterium | reverse complement strand
CCTTCCTGATTGATGATTTGCTTTAACACGGCACAAATTGGTTAATGTTTCGCGACCACATTGATGGTCAGGGTAGTATTGTACGCCCTTCCGGCGACTTTGAAAACAGGTTTTTTATCCGGCAAGATCTTCCGCCGGATAAGTCCAGATTTCGCTCAGGGTTGGATGGTAATGCGGAATTACAGCCAGATCAGCTGCGGTAGCATTGAAGCTCATGGCGACAACAATTTCATGAATCAGTTCAACTGCTTCCGGCCCTACCACTGCTCCTCCGACCAATCGACCCGAATCTTTCTCAGCAATCAGTTTAACAAATCCATGTGTCTCCCCCATCACCATTGATTTCCCATGGTCATCAAATGGATAGGTGGCGGCATGCACTTCAAGCCCTGACTCCCGTGCTTCGGCCTCGGTCATTCCCACCATTGCTACCTGAGGATCAGTAAAAATCCCCAACAGTTTAAGCCGGTAGCTGATCGCTCTTTCCTTTTCAGCTAACCCCAACTCGACGGCAGCATTTTGCGCTGCGACTTCCCCTTGCTCTATCGCAATATGGACCACCTCATGCGGTCCACACACATCGCCGGCCGCGAAAATATGCCCGATAGAAGTTTTCATTAGCGCGTCGCACTGGATATGACTTCCGGCTGGAACCAGGTCAACTCCTGCAGCCTCTAGATTTAGATCCGACACCCGAGGCTTTCTCCCCAAAGCCTGTAGAATCTCATCCGCAATAACCGTCTTTTCTTCTCCGCCATGCTCAAAGCGCACTGTCTTTTGGCCGGAAGAATCTCCTGCTACCTGCAAAAGATTTGTTCCGGTATAGACAGTAAGGTTTTCGCGCGACGTCAACGCCTCCTGAAGGCTCAGAGCGACATCACGATCTGCTCCGCTAACCAACTGATCGCTGCGTTGAATTACGGTAACTTGCTTGCCCAATCCTTCCAGGTAGCAAGCCATCTCCAGCGCAATGGCTCCACCACCCAATACCACGATCGAATCCGGCAGCTCCTCCGCATCGAGAATATCGTCACTGATCCAATATCCCGTTTCTTCCAGACCGGGGATAGGAATCCGCGCAACCTCGGAGCCGGTCGCAATACAGGCCGATCGAAACTGAATTTTCTCCGGCTGACTTTCCGGCGCTTCCGCTGTGGGAAGAATTTCTATTTCATTCTCGCTCGTGAATCGTGCCTTGCCCCTGAGTAAATCAAATTTTCCAGCCTGCAACTGCCCCTGACGATACCCCGCAAAATCGTCGATCAGTTCGCGCTTTCGAGCAATAATCTCGTTTGGCCGAATCGACGGTGCATCCCCAGACCTCAAGCCGAACTCTCTGGAACGCCGCAGCGAACGAAATCGATTGGCCGATTCGATTAGGGCTTTGGACGGCATACAACCTTTCAAGATACACACCCCACCCAGTGTTTCCGCTCCGTCAATCACCGCAGTCTTCAGCCCGTATTCCAGCGCAGTCCGCGCCGCCGCATAGCCACCGCTACCGCCACCGATCACCACGAAGTCATACTCAGTTGTCATTGCTTGCATGATTGCTACAATGATCGCTACGCGGGTTTATGAAAACGATTTTCCAACTTCTGTTTTTTCTCCTCTTTTTGTCAGTGGTCAGCTGCGAGAAACCTAAACTCGCAGATAAAAAACCGGAATCACCGGCTCCGACAGAGAAGACACAAGCTGCTGCACCTAAAAAAGAGGCGGTGAAGCAGCCCGCTCCGGTAGAATCCAAAACTGCCAAGTCGGAGCCTGTGGAAGAGGTTTCTGGTGATCCAGTGGAACCGGTCATTTCCGTGACTGAAAAAGGAAATGTGGTGACGATTACCGGAGGCATCAAAAGTAGATTCCAGAGACAAAGAATTATCGATACGCTGACGAACGGGCTGAAAGAACACGAAATTGTCGATGAATTGAAATCGGGCGCCGGATGGATTCCGCTGGGTTGGGAGAATCGACTCGCTCAAGATCTGCTTATTCCTTACATCAGCGTAGTGGAGGATGCCGAGCTTCACTACAAAGAGGGTATCGTTCGGTTGGAGGGATCGGTAAACGCGGAGCGGAATATTAGAGATATTCAAATGAAGGTCATCGATGTGATTAATGGCCCTTATAGTAAAGACATCAGCAATAATCTCTCAGCGAAGTAGCATTCATGTCCCTTCGCCTGGAAATGCTCCAAGTAGCCCGTCTGGCCCCTACGCTTCTGGGAGACGAGGCCTGTGGTTTGATTGAGCAATTTATCCTCTCTCAACAACACGAATCCGGAGGCTTTGCTGACCGGGACGGCGATGCCGATTTGTACTATACCAGCTTCGCAATCGATGCCTTAACAGCTCTGCAAGCCGAACTCCCGGACGAAGCACTAGGCAAATTTCTCGAACAGCAGCTCAACCACCCGGACCAACTGGACTTCGTTCATCTATGCTGTGTGGCACGGTGTTTTTCCGCTCTAAAGGACAAGAAAACCAGAACACTGAAACCTATCTTTGACCGCATCGAAGCAGTCTATCGATCGGCGGACGGCGGATACAATCAGGATGAGGAGCACGAAACCGGTTCGGCCTATGCCTGTTTCCTTGCATACGGAGCCTATGCCGACCACGGCATGAAACCTCCAAATTCCGCGGGCATCGCAGCCTGTTTGAAATCTCTGCAAAACCCGAATGGAGCATGGGCCAACGACGTTGAGCTTCCGGTGGCAAACATCCCCGCTACCGCAGCAGCAGTCACACTCTGCCGAAATTTGGCAGTGAAAATTCCGCCGGAGACAGGCCCCTGGATCATGGAAAATTTTCACCCGGTCAGTGGCGGATTCCTCCCTTTCCCGCAGGCACCGATACCGGACCTCCTGAGTACGGCTGTCGCCCTTCATGCTCTTGATGGATTACAATTCGACTTCGCATCGAGGACAGAGCTTCTGCTCGACTTCATTGACAGCCTCTGGACAGCTACGGGAGGATTTCATGGTAGCTGGGACGATGATGATCTGGATATCGAATACACGTACTATGGCCTGCTGGCACTCGGCCACCTCGCAATCTGACCCATGGTGAGCCGATCTGAAATCCAAAACGCGCTCGAACAAACCCAGATCTCACTTCTGGCGCAGAGAAATGAGCAGGGCCACTGGGAAGGAGAACTCTCCACCTCTGCACTTTCAACGGCAAACGCCATCGTCGCACTGAGCTGCGTAGACAAAAAACACCACTCCGATCTCATCCAAAAAGGTATCGACTGGTTACAGAGCAACCAGAACGAAGATGGAGGCTGGGGAGATACGACCAAGAGCTTTTCCAATGTTTCAACCACATTACTCTGCTGGTCAGCTCTAAAGAAACTCTCCCCCTCCAACCCGGCAATCCCCGAGGCCGAACATTGGATCATCGACTACGTTGGTTCCCTTTCGCCTGAGCAAATTGCCGAAACGGTCAAAGCGCGATACGGAAAGGACCGTACTTTTTCGGTGCCCATCCTGATGCTTTGTTCCATCTGCGGAACTCTCGGAAAAAACGGATGGAAACGAGTCCTCTCTCTTCCATTTGAGTTAGCAGCTTTCCCTCGCGAATGGTTTGCCACCATGCGCCTGCCAGTTGTGAGTTACGCGCTGCCCGCGTTGATTGCGATTGGCTTCGCCCGATTTACCATCGCGCCACCAGCTTTGATAAACCCACTTCGTTGGATTCGACAGGCCATCTGGCCCCGCGTATCAAAATTACTTACCGCCATCCAACCGGAGTCGGGCGGTTTTCTTGAAGCGGCACCTCTCACTGGATTCGTCACCATGGCTCTCGCATCCGCTGGTGAAAAAGACCACCCCGTAGTAAAAAAGGGAGTCGAGTTTCTGGTCAACTCGATCAGGGAAGACGGAAGTTGGCCCATCGACACCAATCTTGCGACCTGGGCGACTACCCTTTCCGTGAAAGCTCTGCTGACCCAACAGGGTACAGTCCCCGACCTAACCCTGTTACCTCAGCACCAGCGAGACCAGATTCGTCAATGGCTGCTCAACCAACAATACCGGGTAGTTCACCCGTTTACCAATAGCCCACCCGGTGGCTGGGCTTGGACCGACCTGTCCGGTGGTGTTCCGGATGCTGACGACACTCCGGGTGCCCTTCTGGCTTTGAAATTACTGGCAGATAAAAATGAAGACTGCAGAAGCGAAGCTGAGGCGGGTATCGTTTGGCTACTTGATCTGCAGAATCGAGATGGCGGCATCCCGACTTTTTGCAGAGGATGGGGAGCTCTACCCTTCGATCGTTCTTCACCGGATCTGACAGCCCATACGCTGCGTGCCTGGTCTGCATGGTATGACGATTGTGACCCGCCGATTCAACATAGAATCGATCAAGCCACCCGGGCAGCTATTGCCTACCTTGCCAAAACTCAAAATTCCGATGGCTCATGGATGCCTCTTTGGTTTGGAAACCAACATCGAAACCGTGACGAAGCCAATCCTACCTACGGCACCGCAATGGTAACGATCGCCCTGCGGGAAAGCATGTATGTTTCAGAACCAGCCCTGCTGGAGAGCGGACTGAGATGGTTAAAAGAGAATCAGAACAGTGACGGCGGCTGGGGTAGCGGAAAAGGCACACCGTCCACCATAGAAGAAACCGCTCTCGCTTTGCGGGCCCTTCCTGCCAATAAAGAACACACCGATCAGGTCGATCAGGGGCTGCAATGGCTAATTCAAAAAACCGAAGAAGGAACGAAATTTCCCGCGTCCCCAATTGGCTTTTATTTCGCCAAGCTTTGGTATTTCGAAAAAATATATCCGCTCGTATGGACGGCTGATGCACTCAGACATCATGCCCATGTGACTGCCACCGATCCTATTGAGGAATAGGCGGAGGAGGTATTCTTCCGCTGGAGCCGGAACCCGTGGTGGGCACCGGTGGCTGAGTAGGATCCGGCTTGGGTTTTTGGATATTCCTGATGTCATTCATCGGGCTGCTACCGGACGAAGGAGCGCTCGTTTCCGGCGAAGCGGGCGAAGTTGGCGCAGCGGCTACGGGCGGTGAGACTGGAGCCGGAGGTGTGGTAACAACCGGCGGGGTCGAAACTACAGGTGGTGCGGCAGGCGCTGCCGGGCGAGTCATCGCGGGCTGCTCCGATGGAACACCTCCCGGACTCACAGGAGTGTAAGGCTTAGGTGCCACTCCAGTAATACCAGTTTGTCCCGGCACAGGTGGGCTACCTGAGTAGTCCCCGGTAACAATCCCAGACTGCGTTGGTGGAGCAGTAGTCGAAGACAATCCACCCGGAGGCATCGCTCCCGGAGCAGCTGAGTCAATGATACGACCTCCCTGGTTGTAATATACCCAAACAGTCCGAAGCACTTCACCATTCTGAGCAGACAGGTAAATTTTGCCCACCAAACGACGGGAGGCGTCCAACATTTCCAATCGCCAGATCGGCTCACTCGAATATTCCCGAACCC
>JAHDCN010000207.1 GCA_020629815.1 Verrucomicrobiota bacterium | reverse complement strand
CACCGTCCCGGGTAATCCGATGAAGCCAAACATGCGGTTGAATTTCCGCGTTATTTTCGACCGGTTCCAGGCCGGGACCAGATCTGCAATTTTGATGAAGTCTGAATTCCCCACTCCATCGACAACCTTCAGATCATATTTTTCAGGTCCCCAAAGCTGAACCAGAATGTTGTGCCGGGAAATATCAGCTAGCGGCACGTTGTAGCGAACCAGGGAATCGTGCAGTTTGCGGAGATCATCAGCAAGCTGCTCGCCATCGTATTCCTTCTGCAGCAGAACCGCGAGCGGTTGCGATACCTGATCATCATGATCAACCACCAACTCGTAGAGATATCCCTTGCCTAAATTGGTCTGGGCGATCCCTCGATAGGCGGGTAACTCTTCAAAAGGATACCCCTGACGCTCCAACTTCCGATAGTAGAACAATTCCCGCAGCATCCGGACTTTTGTTCTCCAACCGGAGCGCAAAACCTTGATGCACAAGGCAGGGTCGGAAGGGTGTCGATAGCATCGACGATCCTTGCCTTCTCCAATTAAAAGCTCCTCTGTCAGAGAGATCATGCTCAGGATCGCAATGTGTCATTCCTGTAACACAATGCAACCTGCCTTTACTCTTCAGAGGGCTCGATTTGTTCCTTTTTGAGTCGAGAGTTCTCCCACCATAGGGCCATAGCTCCCGCGAAAATCGCACCAACAGCGACCTGCCAGTGTGGAATAAAAAACAGACGGGCCCCGTAGCCATCACCCCGCAGCGATGGCAACCGCCAGACAAATTTCATGTGATCACCGGAAATGGGATCTACCGAAGTTGAAGCATTCCATCGCGGTTCATGAAACATGAATTTCGCGCTGAAAGTCAAAGTCGATGACTCCGCGTAGGAGCCGAAATTTCCAATCGGAGTTTCGAGAAAGCGGGCGGACCACTCACGGCTGCTGTTCCACCAGGAAAACAGGCAAACGACCAGTAGGACCAAGGCCAGTAAACTGAACAGATGACGTTGCAGCGTCTTTCGAAACACGTTGCAACAGGGTTAACTCTTCAATCAAACAGGGTTAGGTCTATTCTGCAGCCACTTTCACCTCAGCAACGGTAACTTGGTCTGCTTTCAGGTCTTTCACTTCCGGGAAAGTGACCTTGCCAGTTGCCACCCATTCGGCACCGCGCTTCAGGGTTTCCTGAAAGCCGAGGCAGTTCATCGAAACAACGCTGTGGCCCATCGTGGTGTGGAAACACTTGCCTTTGCCATAGTCAATCGCCATGAGAATCGGCTCATTTTCGCCCGACCCTCGAGTCTCTTCACTGGCATGGGCATAGGCCAAAACTGTGACATTTTTTGCCGGACCACGAAGACGGTCGTACAGCTCATCCTGAGCATGCAGCCACTCGGAAGGAATCCCTTTCATGATCGGGTGCTCTGCCTCTTGAGTCTTCACCACAAATTCATGCTGGGAACCGTGCGCTCCTCCTCTGCCCTCGGTGGTGTCTTTGATCCACTTGCCGTCCCGAAGTCTGAGGTAGGGACCGGAGAGCTCGCTACGCCCACCCCAACCGCCGACGGCGATCATCTCATTGTAGGCTTTCCATTGGGGGAATGCGTTATCCGCTGCATGCACGGAAACAAAACCGCCACCTTCTGAGACATAGCTTTCAAAAGATTTCTGCACTTCTTCCGGCCACAGCTCACCGTTGTAGTTGGAAACCACCACATCGTATTTGGAAAAATCAGGGCGCCAGGCGTCCCATTTTGCCTGGCTTTCTTCTTTGATCTTCTTGGTTTCGGCTTCCCATTTTCGAATATCGTCAGCAAATTTCTTTTTCGCTGCATCATCAGCGTCCTTGGGCTTGCGCGGAGCACGTGGAGGCGAAGGAGGTGTAGTGCTGACCGTCACTTCAAAACGACCTGAATCGGCAAGAATCTTTTGCAAAACCGGCGAGGTATCTTTCCAGGCATGGTTATTTTGGCCATCAATCAGAAGAAGCTTCAGCTTCTTGCCATGATCCCCGTGGTGTTTACTGCTGCCGTTGAAGACAAAGCCGAAAACACAGGCAACTAAAATAGACGTCGAGAGAAGGAGTCGATATTTCATAAAAAAGTCCGAGTAGGAATCCTCACTTCGCGACAGATTTCAACTCCCGCAATTCCTGATCCAGCGTGGCCAGGTAGTCGGATGTTGCTTTCAATCGCTTTGTAGTGAGTTTGGCAATAAACTCATAGAGCGCGGCATAGAATGCAGGATTGTTATCGCGCGGCATGATTTCCTCGAGAAATCTCTGGTCAACGGCCAGACAGAAGCAGTTGCCTACGGATACCACAGAAGCAGATCTCACTTCGTCTTCCAAAGCGGCCAATTCGCCAAAAATATCCCCAACCGTATTCATCTCGACAATCCGGTCACCGTTTTTCTCAACAGCGACCGTCCCGCCCAGGAGGATGTAGATTCTGGAGGCTTCATCGCCTTCCGCAATGATCACGTCTCCTTCTTCGCACTCGATGAAAGCACTGGCGTGAAGAACTTGATCCAAGTGATCTTTTGAAAAAGACTCCAGGAAGGGAACTTCCATCAAAGTCTCAGGAACATTGTCTTCGTCGTGAATGTAGGCGTACTCTTGCACACTGGAAAATTACGATTCGGCGCAGTTCCTGTCGAGAAAGGAATCATCATTTTCGAGCTTTTTGAGAAGACAACAGCTACGGCTTCTCGATTATGAAATTTATTGTTTTTATTGATTTTTTCATTTCTGACTCCAAATTAGCGAACTGTCTTAAAGCAGTCACGAGCACACAACACAATGAAATCCCTAAAATCCTCCAATCAATATGCTGGTTTCTCTCTTACTGAGATGTTGTCAGTTATCGGAATTATCGGAGTCCTTTCCGCCATCGCGATCCCTACTCTCACAGATACCAGTGACGCTTCCCGCGAGGCAGCGGCAAAGCGAAACGCGCAAAATATCGCTTCTGTTTATGAAGCTGCCCACAATGCGGGCCTTTTCTTTCAACAAAGCGGTGATGACTTAGAGCGAGTGATTTCCAACACCGTTAATGGTGGCCTGGCGGACGATGGAGCTTTTGAGGGAACTTATTTTGGGTTAAGTGGTTTATCAGCGGAGGAGCAAAACGCAGCCTCTCAATACTTGGCCATGAACGGGGAGCAACTTCGCTACTTCCCTGAAGGTGCACCTACCAATACTGGCGGAGGCTTAAGTGGTCCCAAAGGCGGAGGTGGAATCTACAGTGAAATTGATCCGGATGAGGTCCTCAAGATTAATGGTGAATTTGATGTCGTTGTTGGCGGGCGTTTCATGGCCGGGCTTCCGGAGGTTCCGGAAGAGAACGATGGCACCCTAAGTACGCTCGACCCTGGAGATTCTTTGAGGCAGGAAGGAGATGGTGCATCGATCCCCGAAAACAATTTTGAGCCCGCGCCCGGATCAACTGCAATCGATCCAGCTGATACTGCGTCTGCACCAAGCCAGACTGAACCTAAACCG
Source organism: Verrucomicrobiota bacterium (assembly GCA_020629815.1). GTDB lineage: Bacteria > Verrucomicrobiota > Verrucomicrobiia > Verrucomicrobiales > DEV007 > Arctic95D-9. The sequence continues at coordinate 1,971 of JAHDCN010000207.1, read as the reverse complement.
GAAGACGGAGACAGTGAAGAATTCCCGTCCCATGGCCGAACCACAGGACGGTAAAAAAGAAAGCCCTGCCGGAATTCTATCCAGCAGGGCGTATTCTCGCTTACCCCAAAAGGGGTAAAAGTTTTTCAATTGGATATCAAAGATCGTATCCGGATTCTCCGTGAGCAGACTGGTCGAGTCCCTTGGTCTCTTCATCTTCAGAGACACGAAGACCAACGGTCGCCTTGATGATAAAAAGGATCACGACGGTGACTACCAAGGTGTAGACGATGGTAAACCCGGAGGCCAAAGCCTGGATCCCAAGTTGCTTCCCAATTCCGATACCGGTGTCGCCTACTCCCTGAAAAGCGGGAACCATTACGACGGCGGCGAGTAGAGTACCAACCAAACCACCCACACCGTGGACACCAACTACGTCGAGTGAATCGTCGTATCCGAACTTGTTCTTAATCGTGATCGAAAAGAACCAGCAAATGGCGCCGGAAGCGATACCGATCAGCAAGCCACCCATTGGACCCGCCACACCGGAGGCAGGAGTAATCGCGGCAAGACCTGCAATCGCTCCGGTACAGATACCCAGAACAGTTGGCTTCTTCGTTGTCATGACATCAATGATCATCCAGGTCAGAGCCCCCGCAGCTGCAGAAATGTGAGTCACAACGATCGCCATCACGCCTGCGCCATTCGCTGCCAGACCGCTGCCACCGTTGAAGCCGAACCAGCCGACCCAGAGCATACTGGTTCCTATTACGGTCATGGTAAGGTTGTGAGGCGGAGCCGGATTCTTACGAGGTCCAATCATGATACAGAAGACCAAAGCAGCGACACCCGCAGTAATGTGAACCACCACACCACCAGCGAGATCGATCGTACCTTTTTCCAGCAACCAACCACCTTCACCCCAGACCATGTGGCAAATCGGTGCATAACAAAGCAGGCCCCAAAGGACAGCAAACAACATCACAGCGGAGAACTTGACCCGCTCGACAAATGTTCCTACCACGAGAGCAGGAGTAATGATGAAGAAAGTCATCTGGAAGGCAAAGCCGAGAATATCCGGAATTCCTTCTCCTCCGGAATCTGCCGTAGTCAGGCCTTTTCCAAAGAGAGCTGAAAAGCCACCGATGTAGGGCCCACTGCCACCAAGCGCAATGGTATAGCCGCATACGAGCCAGGCAATGCTGAGAATACAGGCCATGGCAAAACAGTGCATGAGCACTGACAGCACGTTGCGTTTGTGAACCAGACCGCCGTAGAAAAGGGCGAGTCCAGGAAGGGTCATAAACAGCACCAGCGCGGTTGCCGTCATGATCCAGGCGGTGTTAGCCGCACCTACAGCAGCTTCGACGGGTGGCGATGCAGCATCCTGCGCAAGCAGGGTTCCTCCGGCAGCGAAAAATACCGCTACCGCCGACAATAGTGACCTCCACAGAGGCCGATTGGCGTTTGTCATATTTATACTTAAACAAGGGTTGAACAATAAGGACAACGCGCCCCGATCTTTCGATCGAAACGCGTTGTCACACCCCTCGTTGAAGCAAAATTTATGCCAATCTGTCTAGCAGATTCGGGAAAAACATGCGCGGCGAGATCGTTTCTCCTCCTGTGAATTGCTCCCGCCGCGCATGATAATTTGTTGTTGTGATTGAGTGGAATTCTCTTAGTCCAGACCGTAGGCAGGAGCACCGTGTTCGGCGATATCCAGACCTTCGGCTTCTTCTTCTTCGCTCACGCGAACACCCATGATCATCTTCAGGATGAAGAAGGTGATGAAAGAAAGAACAAATGCTGCTGCTGCTACTGCGAGGACACCTACCAGCTGACCACCGATAGTGAAGCCACCATCAGTTGTGTCAAAGATCGCGCAGGCCAGGATACCCCAGATACCGCAGACACCGTGAACGGAGATCGCACCGACTGGATCGTCAATTTTGATCTTGTCGAAGAAGACTACGGAGAACACCACGATGA
>JAHDCN010000206.1:4211-5467 GCA_020629815.1 Verrucomicrobiota bacterium | reverse complement strand
GGCCTGTGTTGGTGCCGTGGCCTCCGGAACAGCTACGCTTGAGGCTGCCTGTCTTGGACTTCCATATTGCCTGGTTTACAAAGTGGCCTGGTTGACTGCCTTTGCCGCGCGTCGGCTGATGCAGGTAAAGTATCTTGGCATCGTGAACGTGATCGCCGATCGTGAGGTGGTTTCCGAGCTGCTGCAGGAAAGGGCAACGGGAGATTCAATTGCTGCCCATCTGGGAGATCTATTGAAGAACGAAGAAAAACGAGTGGCGCTGCAGAACGACGTATCTTCCGTGGCGGCGATGCTGGGGAAGGGGGGCGCCCACCAAAACGCCGCCGATGCCGTAGCAAAGGCGCTGGCAGGTTCGTAATCACAGGTATGAAAAAGAAATCGATCATCCCCCTGCTTGTTGTCGGACTTCCGGCGGGGTTGTTTTTTTTGATCATCTTCTCTTTGATTCGATTTCAGTTCAAAAAAGAAACCGCTCCTATGGATCCGAATGAAGGAAAGCGCCTTGAGGCAGCGAGCTTGAATCAGAAGGACATCAACCGGGAAGATCTGGAGTCGTTCCTGAATGTAATCGCGGAAAGGATTGGCGAGCGCAACGTGGGTAAACCTGAAAAACTGGAGAGCGCTGCGATTTGGATTGAGTCGATGCTGGGTGGCGGAAATTTTGGATATCACGTTACAACGCAGAAATACGAAGTAGACGGAACGCCGGTTCGAAACATCATCGCTGAGCTACCCGGAACGGACCGGAGACAGGAGGTCGTTGTCATTGGAGCGCACTATGACAGTGTACCCGGAAGCCCGGCTGCTAACGACAATGGTTCGGGAGTTGCTGCTTTGCTATTGTTAGCGCAGGCCTTCGCCGGAAATCAACAGAGTCGCACCGTGCGTTTCGTTGCATTTGTAAATGAAGAGCCGCCGTATTTTCAAACCGAGGAAATGGGTAGTCGTGTGTATGCCCGTGCGTGCGCAGAGAGAGGCGACAAAATCGTATCGATGTTGGCGCTGGATACGATTGGTTTTTACAGTGATGAAGAAGGGAGCCAACAGGTTCCGGAGGGTTTAGAAGGCAACTTTCCGACCAAAGGAGACTTCCTGGCCTTTGTTGGAAATGAACAGTCCAAATACATCGCAGACTCCGCCCGTGCAGCGTTTGTCAATGCGAGTGGATTGCCCGGGATCGGCGGAGCCTTTCCCGAGGAGGTAGACGGAGTTGGCTGGTCCGATCACTGGTCGTTTTGGAAATCGGGGTTCCCGGC
>JAHDCN010000206.1:0-4111 GCA_020629815.1 Verrucomicrobiota bacterium | reverse complement strand
AACTCGCCATCCTTCGCCAGTTCCACTGTCGTTGGGTAGCCGAGGTCGCTGCTGATGCCGCCGTCTGACAGGGTGATCGGATCGCTCCATGTAGTCCCGTCATCGGATGAAATGCGAGCCTGGTTTCCATAGGGTTTGGTGCGATAGCCGTAGGTCATCAGGATTCGGTTATCGCGTAAGCGCATCAGGAAAGAGGGTAAACCCCAGACTCCGATCTCGTGAGGAACGCTCCATGTCTTGCCGCCGTCTTTCGATTCGGTTTGTAGCGTTTCTCCTTTGTTGGCTTCATTGTGATTGCGAATGTGGGCGATGAGTTTTCCTGTGGCGCATTCGACAACGTGAAGTTCGTGATAGGAGCCGGAAAATGAATCTCCCTCACGAGTTGGAATCTCCGCCAGCCATTGCCAGGTTTTACCATCGTCTTTGGATTCGCAAACGCCGATGCGCTTCGACTCTTCCCAGAGTTCCTTGCCGGCGTAAAGAAGACGGCCATCGCTCAGCTGAATTGGACCGTGAGGACTGTTGACGATAGTGTGGATCCGCTCGCTCCAGGTGACACCACCGTCTACGGAGCGTATCGCCCATTCACCGAGTTCGGCTTTGCGGGCTTCTTCTGTCGGCAGACGATTGTGGGCAGCAAGCCAGTTGGCGTTGTCGGTATGTTTGCCTTTCTTCAGATAGTAATCATCGTAGGCAAGAGAAGTGAAGGTGGTGACTAGCAATGTTCCTTCTGCAGTTTCCAAAACTCCAGCATCCCGATCATCAATCGGCGAATCCAGCAAGGTTCGGGGAAATGTCCATGTCTTACCCTCGTCGCGGGATCGCATCATTTCCACGGTGCCGAAGGGGCAAACATGCGCTTCGCGTCGTCCGGACCAAACCAGAATCAGGTCACCGTTTTTCAATCGGGTCAAAGTCGGCCAGCCATGATAGAGCTCCGGCTGCATCGAGATCGTGCGTGGTGCTTCGAGAACACGGAATCCTTTGATCTCACTGGCATGACCTGTAAGCGTGAGAGAGCCTGATGCAAGGAGGGCAGATTGATGGCAAAATGAACGGCGACTGATCTTCATATGGGCTGACCTAACAGGGTTAAGTCAATGACCTTACCCTGTTTGGTCAGGAAGCGTCAGTCCCTGATGATGCGAAGTGATTACCGTTTTGCAGAGGCTTCTGATTGTTTCTCCGCCAATACTTTTCGAAGTTCTCCAATCCGTTCTTTCTGGTCTTCGCGCTTAGCCAGATTGTTTTTCTCTGTTGGATCTGTTTTCAGATTGTACAACTCTTCGCCGTCCGGCCATTTTCCGTAGCGCCATTTCTGATTGCGAATGGCATAGCCGAGTTTTTCTCCGCGACTGACCACGCTGTAGGCGTATTTCTTTTGTCCACTGCGTTCCGGATGGGAAAGCATCGGCTTCAATGATTGTCCCTGTAGGTGACTGGGCGCTTCCATGCCGGCCAGATCGGCAAAAGTCGGGTAGATGTCGATCAGTTCGACCATGGCATCGGATCGGGTTCCCGGCTGAGTCAAACCGGGAGCGCGAACGATGAATGGGACCTTCGCTCCGATATCGAACAGCGTTACTTTTCCCCAGACAAAATGATCGCCGATATGATAGCCGTGATCGGAGGTGAAAATGATCACCGTGTCTTCCCAATGACCTGATTTTTTCACGGCATCGAAGACGATCTTCAGTTGGGCATCGATGAAGGAAACACAAGCGTGGTAGGCTTGCATGTATTCACGACGAAGCTTGTCATCCTCTTTGGCAAACTCGAAACCGAAAGCTTCGTAGCGCTTGGAGATCGCAGACTTGGGCAGGCTGTCCCAGAGATTCTTGCGGTCGGGTGTGTATTCGATTTTTTCCAAAGGATACAGATCGAAATATTTGTCGGGAGCCAGAAAGGGAACGTGCGGCTTCTGGATGCCGCAGGCGATGAAAAACGGTTTGTCGCCGTGTGACTTTTCCTTCAGCCAGGTTGCGACTTGCCGGGCGTTCTTGCCGTCTTTGTGTTGATTGTCGGTCAGGCCGCTGCGCCCGTAGCCGGGAGGTGTCTGCGCGTCTAGTTTCGATTTGGCGGCCTTCTCGGTTTCTTTCCAAAGCTTACGGTTTTTCTTGTCATCGACCGAACCGTGTTCAGCTTCGAACTTTTTTCGCGCTGCGGTGACGACCGGCAGTTCGTCGTTCTCGAAGCGGACAAATTCATTCCACGCGACTTCGCCGTGTTCATGACGCGGCGAATGAAAGACTTTGCCGACGCTGGCTGTCCAGTAGCCGTTCTGTTTGAAAAACTGCGGCATGGAAACGGTATTGGGTCGCTCCTTGCGAATGTCGGCTGTGTTGTTGAGCACACCGGATGATTCCGGATACAGTCCGTTCATGAATGAAGCGCGCGAAGGACCGCAAACCGGATACTGGCAGAAGGCGTGCGTGAAGGTCTGGCTCTGCGAGGCAAACTCCGCAAGAGTCGGTGTGTGAATCGGCGAGTAACCGGATGGCGAAACGTGTGTATTCAAATCGTCACAGACAATGAACAGGATGTTCTTGCCATTGCCGCGTTGTCCAACCTTCGGAGCTTCTACCCGGGCATTCGGATCGACGAGACTGACTTCATCGACAAAGAATGATCCGGAAAATCCCTCTGTCGGAAAGAGGCGAAGCGTCACGTCTTTGTGATTGCCGCTTTGGAAACGACGAGAAAAAGAAAGCCATTTGCCGGTTTTGTCTCCGGCGTCCATCACTACCTGAGCGGTGTCATCGAAGCGATCGAGTGTATCGAAAACAACTTTTCCGCGCGAGCCGGGAGTGAAGTAGATTTGATACGAAGCCAGGTAGGTGCGGTTCGGTTGGATGCTGACCACCTGTCGCGCTGGAGAATCGACGTCTTGGTTGGATTGAAGCGAATGTTTTCCGGCTGCCTTTTGTTCAGTTGAGATCGAAAACGCGCCATCTTTGCTTTTCCAGGAACCGAGTTCGCCGGATTCGAAGTCACCATTTTTAACCAGGTTGGCAGCGGTGGATTTTGCCTCAGCGGCGGGCTTCGTTGATGGAGGAACGTAGCCGCTTTTCGGGTTGGCATTTCCTTTGCCCTTTTCCCAGCGAAACGTTTCGCCTTCGAGGACTAGGTCTTTCTTCGCATTCAGTTTTTCTTCCTCCGGCGCGAATGTTTCTGGGGCGACCTGCTGAAGTTCTTTTTTCAAAGCCTCGTGCTCGGAAGAGGCTGCGATGTTCGTCCATTCGTTCGGGTCTTTATTCAGGTCATACAATTCCTCTCCGTCTTCCCCGTAGCGAATGTAGCGCCAGTCGCGATTGATCACGGCGTATTCGTTCGGGTTCATGTGCGGTAGGAAAATGTTGCGATCTTTTGCAGAAGCCGGATCGGCCAGAGTCGCCGCAATCGAGGTGCCTTCGAGATCTTGCTGCGGCTTCGGTAAACCGCACATCTCGACAAAGGTCGGATACATGTCGATCAGGCTGACTGTGACATCTGTCTTGGCTCCTTCTTTCACCCCTGGGCCGGCCCAGATGAAGGGCACATTGGAGGTGCGTTCCCAAAGGGTGTGTTTTCCCCAGTCGCCTTTCTCGCCGTGATGATAACCGTGATCGCTCCACAGAACGACAATCGTGTTGTCGGCATAGGGACTGGCTTCCAAAGCATCAAGAACGCGTCCCATCATCGCATCGGCATAGCTCATGCAGGCGAGGTAGCCGTGGATCGCATCATCTACGGCATCGAGACTTTCCAGCCTCTGATGAATCCGCGAACGGGCGGTCTTCATTTTCTTGATCTTCTCCGGCAAGTCGTCAAGGTCATCAGCCTTGTAGGGCGGTAGCTCAATTCTCTCTGGATCGTAGAGATCGAAATATTTTTGCGGGCAGTAGTTAGGGAAATGAGGGGCGTAGATTCCGCAGGCGAGAAAGAACGGCTTGTCGTGCTTCTTCTGCAATTGCTCGACTGCCCAGTTGACGCGCATCGTATCAGCCATTTCCTCTTCGCGTTCGTTGGGAATCGATCCCCATTCCAGAAACAGTCCGCCGGTCACCTTTTCGCCCTGATTGTAGATGCTGGCAGGAAAGGGATCAGGGAAGGGCACTTCTTCACTCCAGGA
>JAHDCN010000205.1 GCA_020629815.1 Verrucomicrobiota bacterium | reverse complement strand
TTCAGGTTCTTGGTCGCGTGAATCACGTTCGACGCAATGATGATGTCGTAGTGATGCAGCGGCAGTCCCTGATCGGTTGGGTCTTTCTCGACATCAAACAGGGTGTATTCGACGAACGGATAGTCCTCTTCAAATTTGTCTTTCGCTGACTGCAGGAACAGAGGCCCGTTATCAGTGAACACGTATTCGGTCTGGTCTTTTGGAAAGACTTCGAGAATCTGACTGGTCAGGGAGCCGGTTCCGGCCCCGATCTCCAGCACGCGAACGGCGCGTCGTTCGGGGATCTCCGAAACGGCGGCACGCAGAGCGTCTTTGATCTGCTCGTTGATCACCGGAAAGTCACCACCCTCACGGTAGAAACGCTCCATCATGACGGAGGAACCACCGGGGAACAGAACTTCGAGCGGGTCCACTTCGCCACAGAGAATTCCGGCCAGATTTGGACCGGTGTTCTTTTGCAACTCTGCTTCGGCGGCATAACGAGGATCACTGCCCAGCTCGAGAAGCTCGGTTAAGGCATCCGCATCTTCGTCTGGAAGAGAAACGACTTCCCACTCCTCTTCGCCGACCATTTTCAGAAAACCGCCTTCGGTAAGTGCGGTCATGTGGCCGTAGAGCAACTTGCGATGCTGACTCGCAATCGACAGTTGGCGCATGTGATCGGCAATGGTAATGCGATCACCGACTTTCGGATTCCAGCCGAGTTCGAGGTATGCCTCGATAATGAATTGCCGCGAAATGCGATCCATCCAGGGCATGTATTTGGCATACTGCTCCTTCAGTTCACTTTCTTTGTAGAGCTTGTCGAGATCCTGATTGGCTGCTGCGACAATTTCATCCGGACTGGCAACGCCACTATCACCTTCGATACGCGTGCCTTTCAGACGTAGCGGTTCCCACTTTGCCTGATACAAACACTTGTCGAGATCGTCGTTATCATTCTGCTCGACGCGATCAGCGCGGAATCCGAGAATCTCAGCTACCAAGTTCCCGTCGTCATCATAGACGTCGATGTCCGCCATGATGTATTCCCGATCATTCTCGGTCATCACGCGGGCATTACCCCATAGGCGATGCGGTGGCTGGTCGACATGCAGACGGATCGAGCGAATCGCCGCCGGCAGGTAAAAGTAGTCAGTTCCCTTCGCGCCATCCGGAGTGACGTGTCCGCCTTTCACCGTGTGAAAACAGGCGTCAAGAACAGCGGGATGGAAATGATGCAAGGGAATGGAATCGTGCAATCCTTCCGGTGCTACGATTTCTGCGAATGATTCTCCCGAAGTTCTCCACACCTGCTGCAGGTGCTGGAACAACGGACGGAACTGGTAGCCAGCCTCGGAGTAATCATCGTAGTATTTCTCGTGATCAAAGTAATCGTCGAGACGCGACTTGATCGCTTCAAAATCCGCCTTCGGTTTCTCCGGAAGCGGTTGCTTGCGAATCACCCCTTCGGAATTCAGCTCCCACTCTTTCTTATCACCGGTGGATGAGAAGATTTGGAAAATGCGGGTCTTCGGATCGAAGACCACTTCCACAGTTGGAACGTTCGATTCAGAAACGAAGAGCGCTTTCTTCATCTCCAGATCTTCCACGACGTAGTTTTCGCCGGGGAACATCTTGCGAGCGATAGCCAGACCTATTTCGCCGTATCCGGCAGCGGGGAAAACTACACTATCCCAGAAGCGGTGATCATCGAGCCAGGTAAAGTAACGCGGGTCGAGTTCGAAACGCCATGTCGGCATCGGATCGGTCTGTTGCAGACCAAGCAATGGATGCTCTTCATCTGCGCAACGCAGGTATTCGTACTCCGCCGATTCCAGCCAATAGCGTTCCTTCTGCCAAGCGTAGGTAGGCAGGCGAACGTTTTTGCCATCGCTTTGGTTGACCGCTTTCCAATCGATTTCGAAACCATGATTGTGCAGTTTCGATAGGTTGGTCAGCATCTCGACCGTCTCGTCGGTCTTCCGTTTGAGACTGGAGAAATAGAAACCTTTTCTGCCCTGTTCGGACAGACATTCCAAGATTGGGTTCTGCAGAGCGGGATGCGGTCCAAGCTCAAGGAAAGTATCCTCCCCTGCTCTGACCAGACTTTGAATCGCCGGGGCAAACAGCACCGACTGGCGAACATTTTCCCACCAATACTGAGCATCGAGCTTCTCGCCTTCGAGCAGACCGCCAGTGACTGTGGAGATATACGGAATCTCCGTCGCGCGCGGTTTGATGTCGGCCAAAACCTCAAGGAGTTCATCCTTAATCGGCTCCATCTGGTGAGTGTGGAAGGCGTAGTCGATCCTCAGCCAGCGGACAAACTTGCCCTGCTCTTCGAGTTCGGAAACGATTTCTTCCAGAGGCTCACTGTCCCCTGCAAGAGTCAGTAGGCCAGGGCTGTTGACCACTGCTACCTGAACTTCATCACCACGCTCTCCGATAGCCTTTTTCGCTTCGGCTTGAGTAATTCCACAGGCGACCATTCGCCCACTGCCATCACCTCCAGTGGTATGCTGCAAACGGGAACGGTGATAGATCACCTTCACCGCATCTTCGATGGTATAGGCACCAGCAACATAAGCCGCTGCTACCTCACCAACCGAGTGACCAACCACTTTTGATGGCTGAATTCCCCAACTCTTCCACAGCTCCGCCAGAGCAACCTGGAGACCAAAAATCGCGGGTTGTGCAATGTTGGTATCGTTGATCAATGAAGACTCCTCATCGCGAGTCATTTCCTCAATCAGTGACCAACCAGCCAGCGGTTTCAGAAAAGAATCGATCTCTTCCAGAGTCTGACGGAAAACCGGTTCACGCGGCAGAAGCTCCTGCCCCATTTTCCACCACTGAGCACCCTGTCCGGTAAACACAAATACCAGCGGATGCACTTCACCGGCAGGACGACCGGCAATCATGTTTTCGCTGCCGGTGTTTCCGGCCAACCACTCGGTCAATTCTTCAATCGCCGCTTCCTTATCCTGAGCCAAAACCGCGAGACGGTTCTCGTGATGCTCACGCTTTTCTCCAGCGGCCGTTGCGATATCACTGAGATTTGCTTCCGTTCCTTTCAGGAAGCGACGCCATTTAATTACCGTGTCACGCAGTGGATCATCACCACGAGCAGAGAGCGGCAAAAGAACTGGACGCTCTGCCTTTTGCTCTTTCGAAGTGGTGACGGAAATCGGAGCTTCCTGTCCGCCGTCCTTGTCTGGGTGCTGAGCCGGATCCGCCTCGAGAACGATGTGTGCGTTAGTTCCACCGAAACCAAAACTGTTCACAGCTGTCACCGGCAGATGTCCATTCAAATGCGGCAGCGGCTGCAGTTTTTCGGCAACCGTCAGCTTAAACTCGTCGAAAGGAATATTCGGATTCGGGTTCTTGAAATTCCGATTCGGAGGGACCTGATCGTGATGCAGAACAAGAGCCGCTTTCACCAATCCGGCAACACCGGAACCTGATTCCAGGTGACCAACATTGGTTTTCACGGAGCCGATCAAACAGGTGTCGTTATCCGCTCGCCCCTGGGAAAGAACCATTCCAAGAGCACGCGTCTCAATCGGGTCACCGACAGGCGTGCCGGTTCCGTGCGCTTCCATGTAACGAACACGGTTCGGCGTCATGCCCGCCTGATCGTAGGCAATCCGCAGCATCTCCGCCTGCGTTTCCACACCGGGAACGGTCATCGAAGAAGTGTTGCCGTCCTGGTTAATCACAGCAGCACGAATGGTACAGTAAATCCGGTCACCATCTTTCTGCGCTTGGGAAAGCGGCTTGATCACCAGCATTCCAGCACCCTCACCACGGACATAGCCATTGGCCCGGTCATCAAAGGCAAAACACTGGCCCGTCGGAGAAAGCATCGACGCTTTCGAAAAACCGATGGAGGCATCCGGAGTGATCAGAGCGTTTACGCCCCCGGCCAGAGCCATAGTTGCCTGTCCGGACCAAATGCTCTCACATGCCAGATTCACGGCAACCAGCGCGGAAGAACAAGCGGTATCCACAGAGACCGCAGGCCCCTTCAAATCGAACAGGTAGGAAATCCGGTTGGAAGCAATCGAGAGAGTGCTACCCGAGTTGGTGTGCACGTCTACATTCTTCGGATCACTTTGCGCTACGTTGGCGTAATCGTTCGAAGCAATACCGACGTAGCAGGCCGTTTCGGTTCCACGCAAAGAAATCGGCGGAATCCCGGCATCTTCCAGCGACTCCCAGGCAGTCTCCAACAGCCAGCGCTGTTGCGGATCCATGCGCAGAGCTTCCCGCGGAGAAATCCCGAAGAACTGAGCATCGAAGCGATCAAAGTCGTGAATGAAACCACCCCACTTGGTGATCATCTTGCCGGGAATATCGACGTTGGTGTGATACCAGCGTTCGCGATTCCAGCGGTCTTCAGGAACCGGGACGATCCCCGACTTCTTTTCGACCATTAAGTTCCAAAACGACTCCGGGCCGGAGACACCGCCAGGAAGGCGGCACCCAATACCAACAATAGCAAGCGGCTCACGGGATTGCCGGGGTTCTTTCGTAGAAGAATTCTCGGACATGACAGGTATAAATACAGAAGAATCCATCCGCCCTAACACGGATGGTTAAAATTGCCGAAAAAAGCCCAGACTTCCCCGGCAATCAACTCTTTTACCTGCCGAATCCCTTTTAGAAATAATACTGAATAACAGTAATTTTAGTTAATGTAAGTAAACCAAAATTGTAAGCAAAACGGAACAATTTCGGCAGATTTCGCCAAAAATCCGAAGAGCTAATAGGGTATGGTGGATGACCTAACAGGGTTAGGTCGCCGAACCAACAGGGTTAAGCCTTGAGCGGCTTATGGCAGCAAATCTGCTACCGCTTCGCGCTCCTCTTTGAGCTCGTTGACGGTGTTGTCGATCTTGGCACGACTGAAGTCGTTAACCGGCACATCCTGAACGATTTCCCAGTTTTTGCCATCAGTCTTCACGGGAAAAGAGGCAATCAAGCCTTCATCAACTCCGTAGGAACCATCAGAGCAAACACAGACGCTGTTCCAGTCTCCTTCAGGAGTTGGGGTCGTCAGTGAAGCCACCGTATCGACAATCGCATTAGCTGCGGAAGCTGCGGAAGAAAGTCCGCGTGCTTCAATGATCGCTGCACCGCGCTTTTGCACGGTTTCGATGAAAGTATTCTGCAACCAGTCTTCGTCGCCGATCTTTTCCGCAGCAGAGACACCGTCGATTTGTGCGTTGTAGAAATCCGGATACTGAGTAGCTGAGTGGTTACCCCAGATGGTCATGTTGGAAACCTGACTGACGTGAACGCCGGCTTTTTGAGCCAACTGAGTCATCGCCCGGTTTTCATCCAGACGGGTCATGGCAAAGAACTGATTGTCGGGAATGTCAGTCGCGGCATTCATTGCGATCAGGCAATTGGTGTTGCAGGGATTTCCCACCACGAGAGTGCGCACATCAGATGCTGCATTGTTATTAATCGCCTGGCCCTGGCC
>JAHDCN010000204.1 GCA_020629815.1 Verrucomicrobiota bacterium | reverse complement strand
GCGAGGGATTCAGATGGATAGAGGATCGACTCGAGCAGGTCTTCGCCTTTGCGGATGCGACCGATAGTGGAAAGGTTGGGTCCGATGTCGCGGCCCTGATCTCCGACCAGGTGACAAATATTGCAGGTGCCTTTGCCGGACTCAAATGCGACTTTGCCGCGCTCCGCATCGCCTTGCGCCAGCTGAGCCGCCAGCTCGGCAATACGCTCCTGGCGCTGGGATTTTTCGCTTTCGGCTTCTTCGATCTTATCGTTGATGATTCCGCGAATGGACTCGTCGAACGGAGCAAACAGTTGCTTCAATCGGTTCGGGTCGAGGTTGCGGAAGCCATTTGAGTTGGCGATTTGCCCGGCCATGACAGACGCCTGCTCCTCGTTGTCGATACGGCGATAAAGAGATAGCCAGCGTGGCAATTCCAGGGGGCTGAGTTTGTCCGCGATCTCGGCCAATTCTGAGCGCTGCGTTGGATTGGTTCGTGCCCCTTCAAGCACTTGTAGAGCCGCACTGCGATGAGAAAAAATCGGGTCATCGCTGAGAATCTCTGTGAGCAGGGTAAAGGCGGCCGGCTCGAGCAATGCCTTTTGATCCGCCCTCGCGAGCAAAGCGTGCACCCGCACGATTTTTTCAACGGATTCATCCTGAGCAAGGCCGTTTAGCGTTTCGTCGAAAACTTCGGTCTTCGCTTTGCCGAGAGCTTCGATGGCGGGGATCAGCAAGGCATTGTCGCTGGATTTGTCTTCCAGGATTCGGGTGAAAATCGGTTCCCAATTCTCCTGAAAAGGGACGTTACTGCCATCGGAGATCAGGCTGAGTGCCAGCTTCTGTTTTTCCGGCGATTCATCCTGGAGCAAGCTACCAACAAATCCGCTCATTGGCGGCGACGCTACAAAGGTGGGTAGGATTTCGCTGATCAGCTCGCGGCGCTGTTCATTCAGATCATCGCTCCAGCCAAAGAAAATGTTCGCCAATGCCGCGTCCCATTCCGGATGCTTGCCGGTGATGAAAGCGGCGGCGTCGCGAACTGCTTCGTCCTCAGAGTCGAGTCGACTCAATACATCGAGCGCCTCCAGTTTGCTCGAGGGCATTTCGTGCAGAGCATAGAGAGCAGCAGTGACTTGAGACGGATTCTCCGATTCCAGTCCCAATTTCGTCGTTTCGAAATCGTCGATTTCAATGAGAGCGTAGGTGAGCGCATGGTGCAGGGACCGGTCGTCACCAGCACGTCCGGAGCGTCCGAGGATGGCGCCGACTGCCCGGTTCTCGCCCATTTTTCCCAAAGCTACGGCAGCGGTTCTGGCGACCAGTGGGTTTCCACCGCGAACCAGCTTTGCCAGCGCACCTGCGATGGTTTGGTTTCGCTCCAGCTCGATCTGCAGTTCTTCCGGCTGATTGTTGGCGATCGTTTGCCAGGATCGGGTGGCGGCCATGGCATTGGCAGCGGCCTGTTGCACCTTCGGGCTGGAGTCGGTCAGCGCTTCGTAGATCAAGTCCGGTGATTCGGAAAATCTCATGCGAGCAAGAGTCCACACCGCATTTTGCCGGGCACGCACGCTGGACTTGCTGCTTTGCAAAATACTTCGCAACTCCGGCATCGATTCCGAGCCGCGACCGGCCAATTCCGAGCGGGCTCCTTCCTGAATCCACTCGGTATCGTTGTCCAAAAAGGTGGCGACTTGCTGCGCCGTCAGCTCATCCCAGTATTCGGGAATCCGGGGAGCCGGTATGCGTGATCCTTTCGGCCGAATCCGATAAATATTTCCTTTCACTTCCGGCTTTGCGATCTGCGACGTCGGGCAACCGATGCGGAACCACCCGCCCGTATCGAGAACGATCAAATCTCCGTTGCGATCTTCCATCACATCGGTGAAATGCACGTCCGGTTTGTTCAGCTTAAAAATGGTTTCCGTTTCCCCGGCGCGATAGCTACCTCCTTCGGGAATCGCTTCGGTTCGAGTCAGTTCACCAGTGTTGAAGTGAGTGACGATGTAGTTGTCTTTCCAGCCGCTGGCGAGCTGACCACTCCGGTAGCGACACATTCCCGAAACAGCGACATGACCGAAGTCGTGAAATTCTTTCAACAACGGTCCGGTGCGTGGAAACTCATCGAGGACCAGCTTTTGGTCGTATCGGGGATAGGCACCGCCGTAGAGCCAGTGCACCAACGTGTCGCCGCGCGGGCGGCCATAAAACAAATTTACGGTTCCAATGATTTCCCCCTCGGGGGTGAAGTCCAGTTCCACCGGGTTGTCCATGCCGCCTCCGGCGAAAACCTGCACATCGCTGCCGTCGAGATTGCAGGACCAGATTCGTGCGCCTTTGCCCTGACTCACCAGCTTGCCTGTTTGTGGATCGACCACGTTGTGTCCTTTGCGACCGTGGCACCAATAGAGGCGACCATTTGGATGCAGAAACGGTCCATGCACGTCGGCGGCATTTCCTGTGTATTCAAAACCGGTCACCATCTCTGTTCGTTCGTCTGCAACACCGTCGTCATCTCCATCGGTGAAGCGCCAGAGACTTGGTGGCGAGAGCACATACAGCGAATCGAACAGCCACAGCGCTCCCTGTGGAAAAGTCAGCTTATCGACAAACAGAGTGGCGCGGTCCCAGACTCCGTCGTTGTCGGTATCGGTCAACATTTTCACCGAGTGGGGCAGCTTCTCCTCCAGCTCCTCCGGTTTCCAATTCACCCCCGCGCTGTCGGCGACAAACATCCGCCCCCGTTCATCAATAGTGGCCATGATCGGGTGCTTCACCAGACCGGGTTTGATCGCGACTTCTGCCATCAAACCTTCAGCCACCTCGTAGCGAGGCATTTGCTGAGAATGAAGAATGGATGGAACGAGAAGTGACGCGCAGAGAAAAAGGGCAGGAACGTTGCGCATCTCACAAAGTCCGCTCACATGAAAGAATCGCAAGCAGGGCTTTTGCCGGATGCGGGCAAAAGTTCTCGCCTTTGGGAGCTTCCTCTGACAAGTTCATTTCATGGACGAATATCAGGATGGACCCGAAGAAATCCCTGCCATGCCAAGCCGATGGCCGACTACCTTTGGCATCATCGCGATTGTTTTCGGAGTGTTCGGGATGCTTGTCGCCGGATCACAGATTGCTCAGTTTCTGATGTATTCAGAGAATGGGCTGATGAGTAAAGCGATGGCCGGTGCTTCTTCCTCTGGAAGTGCTCCGGAAGCGACAGATATGTTCACCTCGATGTCGGAAACCTACCAGGAACACGGCCAGCGAAACATGATTGCTCAGGGGACACTGGCGGTTCTGGCTTTGGTTCTTCTGGTCGCCGGAATTCTCCTGCTGATGCGACGTCGTGTTTCGAAGCCCATCCTTCAAGGTTGGGCGTTTGCGAAAATTCTTGTCGGGATTGCGGCGACGTATTTTTCCACAAAGTTCTCGATCGACCTGCAGGCAAAAATGTTTGAAGACATAGCCAGCAGTGGAGGCGCGGGTGCATCGCTTAGCACCACCACAGGAGTTCTGGGAGCGATGCAGTGGGGCATGTTTGTCCTCACCGTAATCTGGCTCTGTGCTTTCCCTGTCCTGATTTTGATCTGGCTCAACCGGGCGCCGATTAAGCGAGATATCGCAGCGGGTCCCTCATGGAAATGACGAGCTCAGGCGAAACGCCAAATCGGTGATCCGTCTTCCGGCTGCGATGCCTTTTTCCTCATAGCGGGTTGAAATGCGGGGTGGGGGAGAAACAGGCGTCCACTCGGCCCGGTCACGAAACGCCGATTCTACCGAATCCGCGTAGCAATCGACATCACTGGCGAAATGGAAGACGCCGCCTGGCTGGACGCGGGTGTTGAGCAAGTCGATAAATTCGGACTGAACCAGACGGCGATGATGATCCCCTGACCGAGGCCAGGGGTCTGGAAATAGAACTGACACAGACTCGAAAATTCTGCCCTCGATGTGATCGCTCAGAATGAGTCGCGCATCGCCACGCAACAGCCGCAGATTGGAAATTTCTTCTTCAGCGATCCGTCTGAGAACATGAGCGATTCCCGGCTTGTGAACTTCGATGCCGACGAATTGCTTCTCCGGATTTGCCAAAGCTGAGTGAATCAGATTTTCCCCCATGCCGAATCCGATCTCAAGATTCAGTGTGCCGGAAAGCGGCAACAGCTTGCCATGCTGAAATTCCAGACCGAACTCCGGCCACCATTCGCGATAGGCACGTTTTTGTCCCGGTGTCATTTGCCCCTGCCTGCGCAGGAAACTCGGAGACCACCGCAGTCTGCCGTCTCGTTTCAGGTTGGACATTGCCGGTTTCCTTCTACAGCTCCCAGCGTTTCTCACCACCGACAAAAGTGGCCTGGACCTCGAAGTCGGGAGTTAACAGGGTTAGGTCAGCGAGCATACCCTGTTGAATCTGGCCGCGGTCGTGAAGAAACAGAGATTTTGCCTGGTTGGCGGCACTGGTTTTCGACAGCTCATTGAGCGGCAGACCTGTGATTTCCGAGACATTCCGCAGGCACTGATTCAGCTTGGCAATCGAGCCGGCGAGATTACCGGCAGGGATGCGGGCAGCACCGTCTTTGACGATGATCTCGGTGTCGTGAAGAGGATAGCTTCCTTCGCCCAGGTGAGAAGCCGCGATCGAATCGGTAATCAGCATGATGCGACTGATGTCCCGATGTCGGAAAACCAACTCAATCATTTCCGGACAAAGGTGAATTTTATCGCAGATGATTTCCGTCATCACCGAGTCATCGAGAAGGGCGGCACCCACCAGCCCGATCTCGCGGTGATGCAACGGCGACATCTGATTGCAGTAGTGGGTCAGGTGAGCCAGGCCGTTTTTCCGGGCGCGTTGAAAGTCGGCATACGTGGCGGCACTGTGAGCGGCCGAAGTGGTGATCTTCATTGCCCGCATGGCTTGCAGGAAATCGGTGGTGCCCTCCAGCTCGACCGCAAGGGAGACGATGCCGACCGGGCAGATCGAGTTCAGGTTTCGAATCTCCTCCGCATCCGGGCTGCGCATCACTCTGGCATCCTGTGCCCCTGCCTGGTCGGGGTTCAGATACGGGCCTTCGATGTGCAGAAACGGGGTGCGCGCAAACTTCTGGTCGGCGTAGTATTTGGCCGCCGACTCCGCCATTGCGATTGTGTCTTCGCGGGAAGCGGTCCACGTGGTGGGAAGAAATGTGGTGACCCCTTCACGCAGCTTTGCCTCGGCGATGGTAAAAACGGTGTCATCCTCCGCCATCGACAGATCGACTCCGTTGGCACCGTGTGTGTGAATGTCGATGAACCCGGCAAAGCACAGCAGCTCGCCGCCGCCATCAAACACCACGTTCCCGCCCGCAGGATCGGGACCTTCGTGAATCGTGATGATCTTTCCGGAATCGGAATCGAACTCAATGCAGACCGGCCGAATCGACTGATTCGGAGTGACAAGTTGCACGTTTGCAATCAACTGGCTCGACATATCAACCGGATAACTCCGGGTTGCGCGGATTGCAAAGAAATTGGCA
>JAHDCN010000203.1:1917-5508 GCA_020629815.1 Verrucomicrobiota bacterium | reverse complement strand
ACCCCTTCACGAAGGAACCGCCCCTGATCAGCTGTGTTGAGTAATTTTCCAATTGAAGCGAGAATCGAATCAAAACGCTCCACCAATGCCGACTCAGACTCCGGATCGATGTCTTCCTCCGGGAAATCAATCCAGGCTTCCAGATGCGCAGCCAAACCAGTTAGATCCTTCCGAATTTCCTCCAATTCATCGCCCAAACTGCCCGATAACTGTTTCTGGGCCGCTCTTGCTGCGAGGCCTGTCTTGGCCGAGATCAAATCCATGATCGCTTCCGCCTGAGTCAGATCAATTCGTCCATTAAGAAAGGCACGCTGAGAAAACTCACCGGGCTCAGCTGGCTCGGCCCCTTGCTTCAATACCGACTGCAGAACCTCTTCCGTGACGGCAATCCCTCCATGACAGGCAATTTCGACCGTATCTTCTCCAGTAAAACTGTGCGGCCCGGGAAAGAATGTCACGAGAACTTCATCGATGGCCTCTTGCGTGCCCGGATCGATGATATCACCAAAGGTTTGCCGTCTGGGCTTGCTGATACCACCTCCAAAACGCCCGCGAAAAACCAGATCAGCAATCTCTTTTGCTCGACTACCGCTCACCCGAATCAGGGAAACCGCTCCAACACCGGGCGGAGTCGCAATGGCAGCGATTGTGGATTCATTCATAAATGGGTAGCAACCTTCTCGCGAAAACTACAAAAGGCAATTGCCAGGCCGACCCGAAGACAACAGAATTATTTTATGCTGATTCAGGAAATGCCGGAGAGCGAACGTCCGCGGGAGAAGCTTCTTCAGAAAGGAGCAAGCTCTCTGAGTGATGCGGAAATCATGGCAGTATTTTTCTCCACCGGCAGGCAGGGAAAAAGTGCGGTCGACCTTGGCCGGGAAATCATCGAACGATTTGGCAATTTGCGAAACCTGTCACGCGCAACGGCAGAGGAACTCTGCGAAATTCCGGGAATCGGGGAGGCAAAAGCGACCCAACTCCTGGCGGTATTCGAGTTTGGCCGAAGGCTTTCCTCAGAAAAATTTTCAGACTCGCGAATCGAATCGCCTGAAGACGTTATGGAACTTCTCGGAACGGAAATGAGGCAGCTTCAGCAGGAATCAGTGCGGGTGATCAAACTTAATTCACGGAATGAACTTCTTCACGTAGAAGAGATCTTTCGCGGCTCCGGAACCCAGAGTATTGCCAGGCCAAAGGAGATTTTGCAGGCAGTTATCCGGTCAGGAGCAGAAGGATTCATCTTGGCGCACAATCATCCGTCAGGAAATATTCAGGCCAGTGAAGCCGACATCCATCTAACCAAAAGACTTCGTGAAGCAGCCCAACACATCGGAATCAATCTCGTCGATCACGTGATCATCGGGTTTCCAGGTGAAAACCAACAAGAGGATTATTTCAGTTTTCGGGAAGCGGGATTACTGTAGAGAGTCATCAGGCTAAAGACCACCACTTATGTACATCCACCCAACCGCCATCATTTCTGATCTTGCTACGATCGGGGAAAACTTTCGAGCGGGACCCTACAGTATTGTCGAAGAAGGAGTCTCGATTGGCGATAACTGCGAGATAGCTGCTCAGGGACAAGTTCGCCGTGGATCTCACATCGGAAACGACTGCTATATCGGTTCCGGTGCGATCATTTCAGCAGATCCCCACTATCTCGGATTTGATCGGGAACTGGAAACTGGGGTTGTCATTGGAGACAGGAATACATTCCGCGAATATGTCACCGTTCACCGAAGCATCTACGAATCAAAATCCACCCAGATTGGTTCAGACAATTTTTTCATGAGCGGAGCCCATGTGGGCCATGATTGCCAAGTCGGAGATCACAATGTCCTCGCCAACAACGTTTTGCTTGGTGGTCACGTCGATCTTCGCAACCACTGCTTTCTCGGCGGCGGCGCTGCATTTCATCAATTTGTACGGATCGGAGACTATGTGATGGCTCAGGGGCATGCCGGCATGAGCCACGATGTTCCGCCTTTTACTATCTGCGCCGGTATCAATGGTATTGCAGGACTCAATTCCGTTGGAATTCGAAGGGCGGGTTTCCCTGCCAAGGACCGAAAAGGGATCAAAGAGGCATTTCGTCGAGTTTACCGGGAACACGAAGGCGCCAAAAGCGTCATAACCCTCTCAAAAAAAGAGAGTTGGGGAGAATTAGCAGAGACTTTTCTGAGCTTTCTACAGGAAGAAAGCAAAAAGGGGGTTTGTATGCGTTGGAGAACATCCTGAATAGCAAGGAAAAACTGCAGAAATAATTCATGCAAAATCGAATTTTTCGTTCGTTTTTTTGCGGTATCTTGCTAAGGGAATAAGGGGTAAATGGGTGCAACTTGGCCCGTTCCCTGCGAAACATCTGATCACTTTGATTCGACCCGAAGACAAAACTGGTTTCCCTGCTTTGAGCAGGAGCGAATTCCTCTCGGTTTTCGCTGGGTTTCTTGTTGCCTTTTGCCTGACCTTTTTCGCTCAGTTTGGGAATAGTCAGACCCTCGAAATTGCGGATCAAGCCACGGAGGACACGGAGTTTCTCGATATCGACGCACAGGACGTTGATTACGACCAAAACCTCGGCATCGCCAAAGCTAAAGGAGATGTCGTCGTGAAGTTTGGGGAAGTCGTAATCGAAGCCGACGAAATCGAATTCCACCAATCGACTGGGAAAATCTTCGCGCGTGGCAATGCCCGGATTTTCCGCGGCGGCGAAATCTACGAAGCTGAGGAAATTATTTACAACACCAATTCGGAGGAGTTGGTCACATCCGAATTCAAAAGCTCACTGGAGCCGGTTTTCTACACCTCTGAAAACATCACGAAACCAGGAGAAGATGGTGGTCCAGTGGAAATGCTCGATGCCGAGTTCACCACCCACGATGCAGCAAACCCCAATTACCGAGTCAAGGTCAACAAATTGGTAATTCATCCGGACGATCGCGTAGTCATGCACGGAGCTCACGTCTATGCTGGCGATCGCAAGATTTTCTGGTTCCCGTTTTTTGTGCAGCCGCTTGATGACGAGCTGGGCTATTATTTCACACCAGGCTGGAATTCTGCCTGGGGAGCATTTTTGGAAAACCAGTATGGTTTCATGCTCGGGGATCATACCCTGGCAACTGCCCACTTGGATATCCGGTCAGAGAGAGGAATCGGCGCTGGTATTGATTTCGAATCCCGGAAGTTCAAGAGCAATCCAAACATTGGCAAAATGACCTTGTACTATGCCAATGACAATGACCCTCAACGGGGGTTTTCCGGTCGCACGCGAACCGTTCCCGTCGATAACGACCGCTATCGGATGAATCTTCAGCACCGGATTTATATGCCGGGAACAAAAGACAAATCTTTCTATGTCGATTTTGATATCAACAAGCTGAGCGATGAATTCTTTTATCAGGATTTCTTCCCGGCCGAGTATCGGCTTGATCCGAAGCCGGACAATGTGATCAACCTGACCAAACTGTTCCAGCAGGGAGAAATTTCTCTGACTAGTCGCTTTCAACTCAACGACTTTTTCCAGACGGACACCCGCTCTCCGGAGTTGGCTTTGGACATTATCCGGACTCCACTCGGGAAAACGGGGGC
>JAHDCN010000203.1:0-1817 GCA_020629815.1 Verrucomicrobiota bacterium | reverse complement strand
TTTGAGTTTGGCCTTGGGCATTACTACCTGAACGACCATCCGCTTTTCCCGGATTCCGACCTTTTCACCCTTTCAACTTACACAAGGCTCAGCGACAACTGGGGTTTCAGTACGGTTCACCGGTTCGAGTCTGACGATAACACTCTTGAATTTCAGCAATACAGCATCCATCGCGACATGGCCAGCTGGACAGCAAGTGTAGGCGCGATCGTTCGAGATAATCGTGTTGGTGACAATGAGTTTGGGATTCTTCTAAGCCTTACTTTAAAAGCATTTCCAAAAATCAGCCTGCCAGTCGATTTCCAGCCCGGCACATTAGGCGCAGAGAACTAGGTTTCGTGTCTGATCTGTCACAGCAATTAGACTGAAGTGCCGAGAAAAATCCTTTCCCTCAGGGAGTTCAACATTTAAGAAGTCTTTATGAAATTGACCATCATCGGTTCGGGTTATGTAGGCCTGACGACGGGAACCTGTTTTGCTGAAGTGGGACATGACGTCCTCTGCGTCGATAACAATGAGAAAAAAGTAGAGACTTTACTGCGTGGAGAGATTCCTATCTATGAGCCGGGTCTGGCTGAGCTTGTGAAAAAGAACGTTGCAGCCGGGCGCTTGAACTTCACTACTAGCACACCGGAAGGAGTCGATCACGGAGACGTAGTTTTCATCGCAGTTCCAACACCACCGAATCCGGATGGATCAGTTGATCTCAAATACATTGAGAAAGTAGCTCGTGAGATCGCGCCTGCGATCAAAGAGTATAAGGTCGTAGTCGATAAATCCACGGTTCCAGTGAAAACCGGGGAAAAGGTCGCTGAAACAATCCACCGCTATGCCCCGGACGCCGAGTTCGACGTCGTATCCAACCCTGAGTTTCTTCGTGAAGGCTCGGCTGTTGCAGACCTAATGGAGCCTGACCGTATTGTTTTCGGGTCCAACAGTGATCGTGCCTCGGCGCTTATGAAGAAGATCTACGAGCCCTTTGCTGCTCCTCTTTTGGTCACCGACATCAACAGCGCAGAATTGATCAAGCACGCAGCAAATTCCTTTCTAGCGCTGAAGATTTCCTACATCAATGCAGTCTCTGCTATCTGCGAAGCAAGTAATGCCGATGTCGAACTGGTCGCTCAGGGAATTGGTATGGACGAACGAATTGGTCGCTCTTTCCTGAACGCCGGCCTTGGTTATGGTGGCTCCTGTTTCCCGAAAGACATCGCAGCATTTATCGCGATTAGCGATCAGCTTGGTGTCCCCTTTGATCTTTTGAAAGAGGTAGAGAGGATTAACAAGAATCAACTGGATCGATTCATCCAGAAGATCCGTGAGACCCTTTGGGTGCTGGAGGAAAAGAAACTCGCTGTTTGGGGCCTTTCATTTAAACCCAACACTGACGATGTGCGTTGCTCCGTAGCCGTAGAACTGGTCGAGAAACTGGTCGCCGAAGGTGCAGAGGTGGTTGCCTACGACCCGAAAGCGATGGGCACCTTTCAGGACCTTCCGATCAGCGAGCACGAGAATGTGACTCTGGCTGAATCACCGGAAGCTGCCGCTCAGGGAGCCGAAGCAATTATTGTGGCGACCGAATGGCCGGAGTTTGCCAACGCCGATTTCATGGGTATCAAAGACTCGCTAGTCGCTCCGCTGATTTTTGACGGACGGAACCTCCTCGATCCTGCAACGATGCAGGGGATGGGTTACAACTATCACGGCATCGGACGCGGTCGCGAAGAAGAAGCTTCCGAGACGTAAGAACCTTCGAATTAATTTAGACCAATTCTCCGGTTAAACCGGTAGAATGGATTTTTTTACGGCTGGGAAAT
>JAHDCN010000004.1:29247-31759 GCA_020629815.1 Verrucomicrobiota bacterium | reverse complement strand
CCCAGAGCAAATTCATAAATTCGCCGCCAGGTTTCCGCATCGTGCCAAAGGTTTTGGTGTCGGATAAAGATTACATCGAATTGGCCGGGGATCTGCCCATAGCCTGCGAGGTGAGTGGCATCGTCTGCGACAAATTCGACGAGATTTCGCTCCTCTTCTTCTCTGACGCCGGGTATCCCGGCTTTTCGGAAAAGGGTCTCTGTCGCAGCATACCGTCTGCGCGCGCGATCAATCTCGTGATCGCGCAAGTCCATCGCAAACTGTCTTATCCTTTTTCCGCCTCGACCAAAGAAAGCGGAAAGAATGGCTCCTTCTTCGCAATAGCCACAGGCCAGGTTGAGCAAACGGATCGAATTCTCCTTACCCGGGGTTCTGCCGGTCTTTTCCAGGGTGCGCTCGAGCATGAGCCAAAGGCTCTTCATGTCTGCACTGAAGTATTCACCTCGCTCCAGCTCCTTGCGCAAATCCCGCTCGATCCGGGGATCAAGGTCACCAATGGACGCCTCACCATCAGAGAAATGGTTTAGCAGAACATCGAGCAGATCGGTTGAACCCGTTGGTGCCTCGGAAGAGGAGGGGATGATGAGTGATTTTTTATCTGAGGGTTCCATCAGATTTCGGGACAAATCACTATGAGCACTTAGACCTGCTACTGGGGTGTTCCGTCCATTTTCCGAGATACCATGATCTCGTAGTTGGCCATTTCATCTTTGCTGTATTTGGTCGAATGATCGTAATACAGCTTGGCCTCTTCATCGTTCCCGATTCGTTTGTACAAAGCTGCGAGGTTGGCGTAGCACTGGCAAATGTCTTCGTGGTTGTCAGGCAATTGGTCAGTCCGGATACTCAAAGCCTGCCTAAAGTATTCAATCGCTTCCGTGTAGCGGTCACCAAAATAGCTGAGCACGCCAAGATTATGGAGAACATCCGCGACTTCGATACTGCGGAGTCCTTTTTGCGTTGAAAAGGATTCCAGAGCCAGTTGGTAGTTTTTTGCCGCATTGTCATCGTCGTCCATCTGGCGATAGACCATTGCGAGGTTATTGAACACGATTCCGGTTCGCTCGTTGTCATCGAGCTGATTTTTTTCAGCGATGGCAATCGCGTCTTCGTAAAAATCCCGGGCTTCCGGCAACGCACCCTCGACATCAAGACAATAGCCCATCCAGATACACCAGGTGAACTCATCGCTGGCCGTGTAATCTAATACAGAATCTTTTGAGCGATCGACAGCTTCGCGGTAACACGATACGCCCCGGGGAATTTCACCGGCAGCAACACGAAGCCTTCCGAGCGACAACAGTTCTTCGATCAGATGGATCTGTCGCTGACGATTCTTTGCCTGCGACTCAGCTGCACGACGCGCGTGAATGAGGGCACGATTTGCTTTGGATATTTCTTCCTGCAATTCCTCTTCTGTCATGCCCCGCGCGAAACGATTGTATCTCTACTATGCCGACTGCTTGTACGATTCGGAAAGTTCGGCGACTGCATTTCTGGCAGCCAGCAGCTCTTCGCTGCTTACCTCATTGGCTTCATACCAATGAGTAAATGCATTGTTTTCGTACATGATATCGAACTGCTCCAGAAGTCGGTCGAGCACCCGACAGATTCCCGTGTGATTTGCTAAAGCGAGACCGGTGATCTGGTAGCCTTCCGGCGCAGTGGAAGTAACTCCGATCTTCACACCGGTAGGAACATAGGATGCGAAGCTAAGAGATTGCCGAATTTCGACCATGTTCTCTTCGACCTCTTTGGCTGTAGCCTTGCCACGGAAGAGTGCACAAACGGAAAGAAACACGCCTGTCTCAAAATCGATATCAGCACAGAAATTTCCTTCTGCGAAAGTCTGTTGAACGACCTTTTTGAAGTCGAGCTTCTGGGCAGTTTCCCCCTCTGACAATAAAGGTGCAAAAGAAGCCGTGAGAAAGTGATTCCCGGGGAAAGGCACCAGGTTCACTAACAACTCACCAAGGTCGGTATTCAACGTTCCGGGGAAACGGAGAGACGCAGTAATCGAAGACATCGCCAGGGAGATGATGCGATTCAAATCCATGTAGTTGGCGCTACGCTCGGAAAGCTTGGAAGAAGCAATGCGAAATAACGTATCATTATCCAGCAAGATAACTGCATCGGCGTTTTCCTTCAGCTTGCTCAAAGTGAGCACAGCGTTGTAGGGCTCAATGGCACTGTCGGAAATCAGAGGGGATGGAGCGACTGAGAAAGTGAAGATTTTCTTTCCGGGATACAGAGTTCGCAATTGTTCGACAATGAGTGATCCCAATCCTGAGCCCGATCCACCGCCAATACTGTGAGTAATTAGAAACCCCTGAAGTGAATCACAATTTTCGACATTGGAATCGATCACATTCATGATCTGATCGATTACCTTCTTTCCTTCGACCTTGAATCCGCGCGCCCAATTGTTGGCTGCACCCGGGATTTTTTTGACAATGTTAGAGTGATCGAACAGTTCACTCAGATCACCTTTCTCAATCCGTGAAATCACTCC
>JAHDCN010000004.1:0-29147 GCA_020629815.1 Verrucomicrobiota bacterium | reverse complement strand
CGAGCGATCGGATTCGTTTCAATCCCGGATTCTGGCTCTGCTGCCGCAGGCGCTGGTGCCTCTTCAATAGGGGCAGCAGCAACTTCCTCTGTGACAGCAGGAGCTTCCGGTTCTGGCGCCGGTTCGGGCTCAGGCTCCGGAGTTGGTTCAGGAACAGCTGCGGCCGCGACCGGAGCCGCTGCTGGAGTGGGACGGGCTACTCGGGAGCTCGCTTCGATTGATTTCTTGCCGCTCTCACCTGAGCTTTTGTAGGCATCAATGAGACTACGGGCAAACTCACGACTGCTTTCGATCTCTTCCTCTGACATGCCGGCATCGAGATACCAGTTCGCGAAAGCTTTTCTGGTCCAGAGCTGGTCAAACTTTTCACAAATCCGCTCCAGCACGGTGGACACTGAGGTGTTGTTGGCAATCATCAACATGGACTTGTTCCGACTCAGCCCAGGCTCGTTCACATAGCCGATCTTGAATGCGGTCGGAATCCAATTGGTTAAAGGCAGGGTTTCCCGAACTTTGGCCAGAGCGGCGTCTGCCTTCGGCTTGTCACCGACTTTGCCCCTATAGATCACTGCCGTACTGAGGAAAAACCCGTCGAGAGGATCACATTTTGCGAACACGTAGTCCTTGGAAAACAAAGCCTGAGTCATCTCATCAACGGTCTGCTCAGCAAACTTACTATCGTCTGGCGGATAAAGCGGAGCCGTAGAAACAATCAGGAAATGCAGGTCGGGCTGTGGGACAAGGTTGGTAAGTAACTCCCGCAAACTGATCTCCACGGTGAGATACCCGGAGTAGCGCATCGTCGCAGTGATCTCGGACAGCACTTCGCAAATCAGGCGGTTCAGATCCTCCAGCGTGGGATTGTCGATCAGCCATTGTTCCTGCGTCAGTTTGAAGAGAGCCTCGTTGTCGAACACCACACAGGCATCACAGGAATTCTTCAAGGTCTCGAGAGCGAATACTGCATTGTAAGGTTCCGTAACAACAGAACTCACTTGAGCAGACGGCATAATCGCTGCACTCAACAATGGAATCTCCGGGTGACGCGCCTTAATCGCACTCAAGATCAAGCAGCCTAAACCGGATCCGGTTCCGCCACCGAGGGAGTGGATCATAATAATCCCGCCGGGCAAATCACATTTTTCGATTTCCGCATCGACTCGGGCGATCACTTCATCAAGCAGGTCTGAGCCTTTGCCCTGGTTTGCCACCGCAAAGTTACTGGAAGAGCCTTCAACCGAAGAAATGTAGTTGGCTGGATTGTAAAGTCCCGGTGAGCCAGATTTGACGGCATCAATCACACTCGGCTCCAGGTCGGCAAAAATTGCTCTTGGGACGTAACTGCTGTCCTCGCCTTCTCCTAACTGAGAAAAGAATCCGTTCCAGTTTCCCTTGGGCTCATCACCATCACATTTTCCGTCTTCTGAGTTAATTCCGTGCTCACCGCACAGTGTTTTCCAAAACATATCTCCGATCTGAACGCCTGCTTGGCCTACGGAAATGATGATGTTGTTATTTACTTTCATGAATGTACTAAAAAAACCTTGGGGATGGGGCAAACTAAGGCTTATCTCCAATTCTGGAAATCTCAGTTTTTCCCGAAATCATGTAAATAGTTGAGTGATTTTTGAGGGGTTCGTCAATCCCAAAACGCTGCTGAACGGGATTGAAAATAAAGTAAAGAATAGCGAACCATCATAGCCAACGTAACCTTTGCTTGGCAGGCTAGCTTTCATCCATTGCAATTAGCTCGCTGACGGTGACGAACCGGTATCCTTGTCCCAGGAGTGTGTCGAGGATGGTTGGCACAGCATCTACCGTCGATTTATGCAAATCATGCAACAGAAGAATCCCGCCCGGAGAAGCACCCTGAATGGTTCTCTGAGCCACTACAGAAACTCCCGGCTTCTTCCAGTCCATCGGATCACAGGACCACATGATAGTTGGATAACCAAACTCAGCGAAGACCCACTTCTTTTGCTCCTTTGTAATTCCACCTCCGGGAGGGCGCATTGTCTTCGGCGCAACACCGGTTGCTGCCACGATCTGATCGTGTGCCTGCTGCAACTCCCGCTTCACCTTATCACGGCTATGCTTCGACAAGATAGCGTGTGTTACGGTGTGATTACCGATCTCATGACCTTCCGAGATCATACGCCGCAGCATTTGCGGTCGATGACGAACCATGTTGCCAACAACATAGAAGGTCGCCTTCACTTTTCGTGCTTTTAGCATGTCCAATAAGGTCGCCGTATGAGAAACTGGCCCATCATCAAAAGTCAAAGCGACAACCTTTTCCGAGGTCTTGATCCGAAAGTATGTGTCGTCAATCTTTGGTGGAGCAAACGAGGCAATCTCTGAGGTGTATTGGTCCCAGGTCGGAGCATCAAGACCGATATCCAGCTGGTATCGAGGGGAGGGCTCTGCCGCAGTAAGTGATATAGGCTTAACCTGCGATGGCATTTGGCACGAGGAAACCAACAATGAGACCACTGTTACTGCGAAAATGGTATACCAAAAATCGAATCGCCTTGAGAAATTCATTATGAGAAGATGCGGAAAACGAATGAGCGGCAGATTCTCACGTTTCGGAACTATCAGGCGGTTACTCAACCAAATCAAGTGGCTTTCCCGAAAAGGAAAACGGCCCGGTGCAGGAAAATTTTCCTATTGCACCGGGCCGCCCCGTTCCGCACAAAATTGATTGAATTATTCGAAAGGAATCAGAAAAACGATGCGGACGAATTTCTGTCACGAAGGTATTTTCACCGTTTTTTATAATTTCCGCAACACATTTCTGCGATAATTCCGATTTTTGAACGTAATATTTTGCAAAACTGCGAATTGGGCTAACAAAGCTACCTGGAATTTAATAAATAATTAACTGCGGTAAAATATCTTCGTATTCGAAATTCCACTCGACAGTTCTCTTGATGGGTTCAAAGTAAATATGCTTGAAACATCATCGTATGTTGAAAGTTGCTGATCTGAAAGGACCAGCGAAACACGAACACTCACAACAAACAGAATCTTTCGGGACATGTTTCTCAAATCACTTGAGATGCACGGTTTTAAGTCCTTTGCGGACAAAACCCTGCTGGACTTTCACGAGGGCGTGACAGGGATTGTCGGCCCTAATGGCTGCGGCAAATCAAATATTGTCGATGCCATGCGATGGGTCCTGGGCGAAACCTCAGCCAAAGCACTGCGGGGCGGGGAAATGGCGGATGTCATTTTCAACGGGACAGATCGGCGTTCTCCACTCGGTATGGCAGAGGTGACTCTGACACTGGGTGGCTGTGAAGGCGTTTTGGATACCGATTTTGATGAAGTCTCGATTGGGCGGCGTGTCTTTCGCGATGGTAAGGGCGAGTATTTGCTGAACAAGCAACCATGCCGCCTAAAGGATATTCATAATTTGTTAATGGATACCGGCATCGGTCGGACCAGCTATTCCATCATGGAGCAGGGCAAGATTGATATGTTGCTCAGCTCCAAGCCGGAAGATCGGCGCATGGTATTTGAGGAAGCGGCCGGGATTACCAAATACAAGGCACAGAAGAAAGAGGCCTTGCGAAAGCTCGATTATACCGAAGCGAATTTAGTTCGAATCCGAGATATTGTTTCGGAGAACGAAAGACAGATCAAATCGCTTTCCCGACAGGCCTCAAAAGCGAAGCGTTATCAAAATTTGCACGATGATGTAAAAACTCTCGATTTGCACCTGAGCCACAAGCAGTGGCGGGAACTGAGAGCTGAGAAATCCGAGCTGAATACTTCGATCCGAAGTTTGCGACTCGAGCAGGACAATATTGAAGATTCGATCGATAACCGTCAGGCCCAAATGGCCTCGGCGAGGTATGAGTACCAAGAGATTGAAAATCGCATTACAGAGCTGCAGTCAATTTTGGCCCGCCTGGAAAGCGAGATCAGCACGTCGAGGAACAGGATTGAGTTCAATGTCGAGCGTGAGCACGAGCAAACGACTCTGATTCGGAAAAACAAAGACGAGATTACTGTAACGCGTGAGAAAGAGTCCAGACAGCAAGCAGAGATCGATCAGGCTGACGTTCAATTGCAAGAGGTGCTTCAACGCATTGAAGAACAACAGCGTCAGGTTGAGGAGGAAGAGGCGGCCACACAGGCAGCACGGGACAACCGGGAAGCGCTCAATGCTCAGCATCGCGAGCTGGAAGAAGAGCGCAGCCAGTTGAAATCCCGATCAGCGGCCTTAGAGGCAACGATTGAAACGAGCGAAGAGGAATTCTCTTCCTCTCAGCAGAGGCTGACCCGGGTAGAAGAAGAGATTACCAGGATCAGTGCTGAAAAGGAGGAGCGGACCAAAGACGCAGCGGAGCTGAAAAGTAAGATTGATGCCCATCTGGATGCGATCTCCCGATTTGAAGAGAACCTCGCAGTTTCGGAAAAGAAATACTATCAGGCAAAGAATGCAGCGAGTGCGATGCAGGAAGCACTGAGCTCTCTGTTTCAACTGCATTCAGAAAAACGAGCCAGGTTGGATACGCTCAGGCAGTTTGTCGAGAGTGGCGAAGGTTTGGAGAAAGGAACACGGGCCGTATTGCAGGATCTCGGGGAATCTGACGATTTTCGGGAAGGAATTAAAGGCCCGCTGAATGAATCAATTCAGGTTAAAGGGGAGAATGCGGAAGCGATCGAAGCAGCGCTTGGGCGGAGGCTCCAAGCTGTGTTGGTAAAAGACCTGAATACCGCGGAAGAGGTGATCAGCGCATTGAATTCGGACAATCTGGGCAAGGCCTCTTTGATTGCTGCAGATGCGCTTCAGAATTCCGATCTATTAGATAAAAGAGGACGCCCGCCTCTTGGTGCTATTGGTTGGGCTTCTGACTATGTAGAATGTCAGGATGAATCACTTCGCCCGTTGATTGGCCAACTTCTTGGGTTGATTCTAATCGCTCCCGATTTGCACACAGCGCTGCGCTTGCGAAAGAAATCGTCTGAGTTTGATATTGTTACCCAAAGTGGAGAGTACGTTTCCCGCGAAGGCATTATCGAAGGGGGAAAAAGTAGCGGCGAAGGCTCATCGCTGCTGAAGAAGCAGTCGGAGATTCAGGAACTCGAAGAGTTGGCTTCGACGCTACACAGTGAAGTGGATTCCCGTCAACTGCGTCGCGATGAGTTGATGGACCGGGTTGACCAATTTGAAGGGATTCTTGCCGAAGCGCGTGAGCGATTGCAACAGAAACGCCTTTCCTCATCTTCCCTCGATGGCAAATACGGGGTTTTGGAACGGGACCTGAATCAGTTGGATAGTAAGCTCGAGAATTTGCAATGGGAAAAGAGCGAGTTGCTGGAACGGGAAACCCGCATCGACGCACAACTCACCAAAAACCGTCAGGAGCGTGATCTTTCTCTTCGCCAGATCGAGACGGTTGATGAGCAGATGGATGGCATTTCGGTGCAATTGGCTGCTGCCCGTGCCAGCGAGGAAGGGCTCACTGATCGAGTTACCGAAGCAAGGACCTCGCTTGCTGTCGAAAAGGGCACTCAGCGCAATATTGAAGAGCAGATGGCTCCAATGGTTCAGCGTTTGCAGGAAAGTAAGGAAACGATTGAAAAGCGCGAGCTGGAGATTGCCGATTTCGAGCAACGCATTGCTCGCGGCCAGGCAGAGACGGCTGAACTCCAGGAAAAGATTTCGCAATGGGAGGTGGAGATCACGGAACGCCAAACCGAGAACGAAACCATTCTCGCGGAGCGGTCGACCTATAACGAGAAGATTGAGGCAGGGGAATCCGAGCTAACGAAGATGCGGAAAGAGGTGCAGAATGTTGCTGACCGCCGGGGCAAGGAGGAAGTGAAGGTTGCCCAATTCGACATCAATATCGAGAATTTGGAAAAGTCCTGTCGGGAGAGGTATCGCACCGAGTTGGAAATGTTTGAGCCGGACAGTCATACTTTGCTGGCTGTGATCGAGACTCAAAAGGACAATGCCCGGCGCAAGAATAGTAAGGCACCGAAACCGCGGGAATGGCGGGAGGAAAAACTTGAGCAAGGCTCTGCTGAGAATCCAGAAGCTGCTGAGAATGGTAGCGACGCCGCCGACGAGAATCTCGTTTCTTTTATTCCCGCGG
Organism: Verrucomicrobiota bacterium; assembly: GCA_020629815.1. Classification (GTDB taxonomy): domain Bacteria; phylum Verrucomicrobiota; class Verrucomicrobiia; order Verrucomicrobiales; family DEV007; genus Arctic95D-9. The sequence goes on along the minus strand of JAHDCN010000004.1, from coordinate 23,034 downwards.
AGTCGAGTGAAGCCAATGAGGAGGAATTCGAAGAAATCGATATCGATCCCGCTGAACCGGATTGGGACTTTGTTGTAGAGACTGTGGCTTTCCTTCGCACCAGATTGGATTCAATGGGGCCGGTCAATCTCGATGCAATTTCTGAGTTCGATGAACTGGAGGAGCACTTTCAATTTAATCTGCGTCAGCTGGAAGACCTGGAGAATTCCAAAGAAGAGCTGTTGCGGATGATCGCGAAAATCAATCGCGAAACCAGAAAGATGTTTGCTGATACCTTTGAGAAAATTCGGAAGAATTTCCGCGATATGTTCAAAGAGTTGTTCGGTGACAAGGCAAAGGCTGATCTTGTGTTGATGGATGATGAAGATCCGCTGGAGTGTGGAATTGATATTATCGCTAAACCTCCAGGCAAAAAGCTGCAGTCGATCAGCTTGCTCTCAGGTGGTGAAAGATCGATGACTGCGGTGGCTCTGCTGTTCGCGATTTACATGGTTAAGCCATCTCCATTCTGCGTGCTGGATGAATTGGATGCTCCACTTGATGAATCGAATATTACGAGATTCATCCGAGTGCTCGATCGCTTCATTGGCGACAGTCAGTTCGTTATCGTGACTCACAGTAAGCGGACCATGTCCCGAGCCGACGTGATGTATGGTGTCTCCATGCAGGAGTTTGGTGTTTCCAAGACTGTTGGCGTTAAGTTTTCCAACGCCGAGGAGCAAACTGCGGACTCAAAAGTCGCCGGTATTGGAGGATAAAAACCACTTGTTGTCCCGATTGAGTATTGGATTGTGTAGCGTGAGGTTTTTTGCTGCATTACTCATATTGCTACCCATTCTTGTGTTTTCAGGAGAAGGGGATGCATTGGTAAAACCCGGAATACCGGAAATTCGTCTGGTTACCGAGGTGGAAACAATTCAGCCCGGTGGCACAATCACCGTTGGACTGTTTATTCGTCACGACGAAGACTTTCACACTTATTGGAAAGGGCCGGGCGTAGTTGGCGTTCCTACCGGGATTACCTGGAAACTTCCCAAGGGCTTCTCCGCCGGTCCGCTTCAATGGCCAGGGCCAGAGAGAACAAAAATGGCAAAGCTCACTGCCTACGGCTATGAGCAGGATGTTTGCCTCCTGACTGAAATCAAGGTTCCCAAAGACCTGAATAGCGAGACTGTAACCATTGAGGGAAAGGCCACCTGGATGGCTTGCGCCCGCACCTGTCATCCGGGATTTGGTGAGCTTTCTATCACGCTTCCCGTCTCAGCTGAAACCCCGAAAGTTGATAAACAATGGGCCGAGGTTTTCAATAAGAGTCGGAAGCTCTTTCCTTCTGACTGCCCTCAAAGTTGGGACTGGAGCGCCAATCGGCTTTCTCCGGATCGACTGGAGCTCGTGCTTTATGCGGATAGGGAAATAGCGGAAGCAGAAAAGTTGTATTTTTTCTGCTACGACAACCAGGTGCATTCTGACGAGCCTCAGACGCTTCGCGTTTCCAACGAGGGAAGAACGATTCACATCGGACTCGCGCGAACAGACTTTGGTCCGGAAAGCCCGAAAGCCCTTGCCGGAGTTCTCTATCATCCGAATGGCTGGGGGCCAGAGAAAAGTAACTGGATCGAAGTAGAGGTGCCGTGGGAGAAGTGATGGCAAAGAAGAAGAAACCGAAGAGCAAATCGGCCCTGCTACCGGATGAGGAGTGCCGTTCAGATTGGTGTGAAGTACGTCAGTCAGGAATCCACGGCAGGGGAGTCTTCGCGACCAAAGATATTCCCAACGAGAAATACATTATTGAATACGTTGGCGAGAAGATCACCAAAGAGGAGTCAGACAAGCGAGGCTGGGCGCTTTTTGATAAGGCACAGGAAACGGGAGGAGCTGCCGTTTATATTTTTACTTTGGATGATGATTGGGATTTGGATGGTGACGTTCCCGAAAACGCCGCTCGATTGATCAACCATAGCTGCGAGCCAAACTGTGAGGCCTATATCGATGGGCACAGTATCTGGATTGCAGCGATCCGCGAAATAAAGTCAGGGGAAGAACTGTATTTTAATTACGGCTTCGACTTGGAAAATTACAAAGACCACCCGTGTCGATGCGGCACCGAAAGCTGTGTTGGCTACATTGCGGGCGAAGATTACTGGGATGAACTGCAAGCTTTGCTCGAGGAGGAGTAATACTTCACTTTGCCCTGGCACGTAGCCAAGCCAAGGCTTCTTCACGGCTTTGCAGTTTCTTCTCGAGCTGCAAATCCTGAGCTTCCCTGATGACCTTGCCCATTGTCGGGCCGGGCTCCCAGCCATGTTCTATCAGATCGTGCCCGTTCAGGAGTGGAGGTGGGATCAAAGGTTCATTTGCAAACTCTTCCTGCTTCTCTTGCAGGAAATGATAGTTGTCCAGCATGCCATTGCTACTGCTGCAATCGACCCGGTGAAGCTCCATTTCATCTTCAAACGTGTCACGCGACATGAAACGCTTCAGTTTGGAAACTTTCATTTTCTGGACCGCGGCAAATTGCATGTGATGACGAACACCTGTCACCGCAGCTTCAATCACATGATTGGGATACCGCAATCGCTTCAGAATGGTCTCGGTCATCTCCGCGCCTAGACTGTCATGCCCGTTGAAACGGATGCGATCTTCCTCTTCATCGTAGGTATAGGTCGCAGGCTTTGCGATATCATGAAAAAGAACGGAAAGCACCAAAGGTAAACTGGCGTCGTCTTCTAAAAGCCCCAGCATGATGCGAGTGTGAATGAATACATCTCCTTCCGGATGCCATTGCGGCGGCTGTTCGCATCCTTGCAACTCGATGATCTCGGGAAGGATTTCCAGCATGAAGCCAGACTCGACCAAAAGGTCAAATCCCTTCACCCGATTCGGATCGGTCCAAATACGATCCAGTTCATCTCTGATTCTCTCCGGACTAATGCAATGAATTTGCCCGGCTGTTGCACAAATAGCCTCCCACGTTTCTTCCTCGATTGAGAAACCCAATCGAGTGGAGAAGCGAATTGCCCTCAGTGTTCGAAGATAGTCTTCTTGAAATCTCTCCCGCGGGTCTCCAATCGCCCGAATAGTGCGCTTCTCTAAATCAGCCCTTCCGTTGACGAAGTCCAATATCTCACCTTCAACTGGATCTTCGAAAATCCCGTTTATGGTAAAATCTCTTCGTTTTGCATCCTCTTCAGCAGAACTGAAAATCACTTCTTCCGGGCGCCGGCCATCCAGATAATTACCATCCTCCCGAAAGGTCGCCACTTCGAAGTGAAAGCCATTTTTTCGAATCAGAACAACTCCAAAATGAGCGCCGACTGTATCTGCGTCGGGAAACAACTTCAGCACCTGTTCTGGTGTTGCGCTGGTTGCAATATCGAAGTCTTTGGGCTCATTGCCCAACAATGAATCCCGAACACAGCCGCCGGCAAACAGGGCCTGAAAGCTCGCTTCCTGCAACTGTGCGACAATCTGAATTGCCGTGTCTCTCATCAACATACTCAAGGCATTCTTATGCCGAGATCTTTTGCTGTGACATGTCTTCGTGAATTGACGGCCTGCATATCGTCAAAGTGCCACCACTCAGAACGAATTGTCCGGAAACCGACGGATCGCATCGCATCCTGGATCATGATCACTCGTTTGGCGATTTCAGGATCGCCACCGACATATTGAGACGCTGCCTTTGCGGAAAATTCGTCAAATTTGGAAGGCATAGGCACAGGGGTTCCATCCTTTTTCACGACGGTAAGATCAATCGAGATTCCATAGCAGTGCCACGAAAGCCCTTTTGACGGCGGCACGACGTAGTTTGGATCTTTCACCGCGTTCCACAGGGCGATATGAGCTTCAGGGGGGCGCCAGGCATCCCAGATCTTCAGTGCATAGCCTTGCTTCTCCAGAATCTTCTGCACTTTCTTCAGTTTCTCACCAGTGGCTTTGTGCACCAGACAAGGCATATCAGGCAGATACAAAGGCTTGTTCGCGGCGGAGGTGTATTTGTAGCGCATATCGATGTAAGCGCCGGGCACTGCCTGCCGGACCGACACCAGATTATACCGCTTGGCTTTTCGCAGAATCTCCGAGTGGGGATCCTTTTTACCAAACAGGCCTTGAGCGTCCAAAGAAGATGGAAGCAAAAACAAGGCTGCCAGAAGAAGAAGGATTGCGGGAAATGTTTTCATGGAACGCTGGAATGTAGCGGAATTCGCTGTTCAGGCAAACTAAGGCGTAAATAGAAAGTTCTCCTGAATCGATTTTGAAACTTGCTTCCCGGCGCGTGGAGAGTAGCATCGAAACACTATGGGATTGTTCTCTGATTTAATGGCAAAGGTCTTCGGAAAAAAAGACGAAGACGAAACCGTAGTTGATGCCGGTTCCGCACCTGCTGACGCTTCTGCTCCAACTCCTTCTCCTGATGCTGGCGGTGAAGACTGCCCGGATGGGGAGGCTCCAACTGCCCTTTCCACAGTTGATGTGGAAAAGATTCTTACCGACATGGAAGCTGCTCATCCAGAAGATTTGGACTGGCGCCGCTCCATTGTTGACCTAATGAAGCTGGTTGGCATGGATAGCAGCTACAGCAATCGTAAGGAACTTGCTCTCGAGCTTGGTTATTCTCAGGCAGATATCGACAGCAAGGGTTCCGCTGAAATGAATATGTGGCTTCACAAAGAAGTGATGCGCCGCTTCGCTGATAATGGTGGAAACGTTCCGGCTGATCTGCTCGACTAATTTGCGAACTTTTTGCAAAAAACAAAAAACTAAAAAAGCGTTCCCTTCACAGGGGGCGCTTTTTTTATCGTTGGTGGACCGTAAAAAAGGCAGTCGGATTCTGAAGCGACGCTCCGCTGTCTTCGGCGGTGATGCCGACACATTTCAGACGCAAGATTGAGCCAGGCTGAATCTTTCCAGTTCGAAGAATCACAGCCTTTCCATTCGATTCAACCAATGGCTCAGGAATGGTGATCGGTTGCTCTGTGCCATCCTGAAGACGAATTGTCTTAACTGCATAAACATCTGGCCGAATCGCAGAGAATCGCTCAATGGGTTGGGTGAACTCCACCTCAATACCGTCGTTCGCCAAGCTTACGCTGTTGATCCGGAAAATTTCTCCCGACTTTTCTATTGGCCTAAATCCATCGCGCCCACCTCCCAGCAAGCGCCCTTTACCCAGATCAATGACAGCACTGACGGGGGATTCAAATTTCTGCCGGACCAGCACAGCCCCCTGCCAAAGCGAACCTTCCCGCTGAGGAGTAATTTCAATCAAGCGATTCGACTTCGGACAAGTAACCAGTAATTTATTGATACCTTCTTCTTTAAAAAAGCAAAGCTGCTCGGGCTCTCCACCGTTGGTGAGTTCCGCAGGAATCAGAATCGAGGGAAGAGTCGCGGGAATTGCACCGGATGTTTCTCCCTCTGAAGTTGGATCGAAAGCTGGGAGTTGGTTCAGTGAAATATAGTATCCGTGTTGATAGTCGGGCTTGTACAGGCGACTCGCAAGAACTCCGTCGTTGCTGATTGCCAAAGCCCGGACCGGCAAAATACTCGTTGCCACGGTCTGAAGTTTTCCACCCGACGGATGCCAAGCGACAACCGAGGCCTTGGCAGGGGAGTCCTCCGATTCCTTCATCGGCGAAAGCGCGAACAGGAGACGCCCATTACCATCGGCAACGGGTCCAGCGGTTACGATCACACCTTCCTTTTTACCGGGCCAGTCCTGAATCAATGCCTGAAAGAAATCGAGTTTTCCACCCGATGTGCTAAATGCCTGAGTTATTTCCGAAGCACTGCAGGTGTAGACGGAGTAGTTCTTCCCGACTACCAGAGAAGGATGAGCATCAGAGCGAATTTTCGAATAATAATCCCAGCCAATCAGGCTTAAACCGGGGGAAAACTTAGCCACGCCAACCTGTCCCTCCGGGTTCAAAAATATCACATTAGATTCATTGACCGGAGCCATCGCTACAATGCTAGGCTTGGCGTTGTTGGGCCGGATATCAATTACATCTCTAGACGAAACAGGGGCTGCGGCCTGCTCTTCCTCCTGTGCATTGGCAGTTCCAGAGATCGGAAGCGCCAAACTACCGATCAGGGCGATACTTAGACCACTGAGGCCATGAAAAATATTCGCTTTTTGCATGATAAATCCTGGCAGGATTTAGGATGTGGGTTCTTTCAATTGGTAGGAGAGGACAAGATCTGCTGCGTCTTCTTTGGAGACACTCAACACATTGCCGGTCCAGGAGCCTTTGTTTGCTGTGATTCGCTTTCGATATGACTCTGGGAAGGTGAGTTTTACATTTCCCGTTTGGTTGGAAATGCGAAAGCGTTGCTTCAAAATTGTTCCTGCCTCCTCAAGCCACAATTGTTCTTCAACAGCCAAATGGCCATGGCTAAATAGAAAAACAGGCGTCGCTCCTTCGATTCGGACGCCAAAGTATTTTGGGAAAACTGAGCTGCCACTGTTTGCTGAGAAGACAGAAGGCCCAGCTGCCTTTAACACATAGGCATCTTCCTCGGGAGATCCGGAATCTTTCTCGCTTTCCGCTTTTGCCTCAGCGGCTGGCCTAAGATTCACAACACCAATGACCCGGCACGCCTTTTTATCCCAAATCACAGCAAAAGGGGACTCGGCTGACTCCAAAACAAAGCTGGACCTCAGCGGCATTTTCTCCCCGGAGCTGCTAACAAATGGAAGTAACGCTACCTTGTCGGTTAGAAAATTCGTTAGCGTTCTCTGCGAGACAATCAACTCCGAAGGATTGCTGCTAACGGTTGCGTCCTGTGCTTCTTGCGTGGATACAACAAGGCCGAGTGAACAAACGATTGCAAACCGGGCAATAAAGCTCCGGATCGGGAATGAGCGAAACGGGATCAAGATGAATGAAATGCGGAAGTAGTCAGAATCAAGAGGAGGCTTCTTTGCGAGTAAACACCCAATTGTCGCCTTCGCTTAACTCCGAATTAAAGGAATATCCCGCAGTCCGAAAATCTTTCAACCCTTTGGGATCAGTTATTCCATTTTGCGTCATAAAGTCGCACATCATACCCCGGGCTTTTTTCGCATAGAAGCTGATGATCTTGTATTTCCCATTTTTCCAATCCTTGAAGTCAGGCGTAATAATTCGCCCGGCCTTCAAAGCAGGCTTGCGGACTGACGTGAAATACTCCTTCGAAGCCAAGTTCACTAAGACATCAGATCCTGATTTACTGAGGGATGTATTGAGGCCTTCTGTGATCTGATCTCCCCAAAAAGAATAAAGATCCTTTCCAAGAGGAGTGTTTAGCTTTGTGCCCATCTCGAGGCGATAGGGCTGAATAAGATCAAGAGGACGCAGCAATCCGTAAAGCCCGGAAAGAATGCGAAGATGCTTCTGTGCATACTTGAATTCCTTTTTGCCATAACCATCAAGTTCAAAACCCGTATATACATCGCCCTTGAACGCAAGCAGAGCAGCCCTGGCATTGTCTTCGGTGAAAGGAGTCTGCCAGTTCTGATAGCGATCAAAATTGAGATCAGCAAGCTTCTCGCTAATGCTCATCAGGCTCATCAAGTCGCCTCGACTCTTCTTTCGGAGGATTCCTACCAGATTAGAGGATTGGTCCAAGTATTCAGGCACGGTAGGCTCATGAGCAGGACAGTCTTTCTCAAAATCCAGCGTTTTAGCCGGTGAAATCACAGCAATCATAAAATCTGAAACTCAAATTAGCCGACCGAAGACTCGACACAACGAAAAACCAAATAATAAAATTTAAAAATATTTGTGGAAAATTTATTAAGTTTTATTAATTTGTTCAGGTTGGCCGTATTTTCCTCAAACGCCAGTTTTGCTCATGACTGTTGTCTATCTTTTCACCGTATTTTTCTCCATGGCATTTTTGATCCTTGGAGCAATCCTTGCGATTCTTTCTCCCGAGGCTTTTGAAACGATCCGTAGAGGTGTTCGTTTTATTTTAGCGAAACGTGGCAGGCAGTTGTCACCAACTGATGTGAGTACGGATGTTTCTCCCGCAATTGAGTCTGTTCACCATTTTGAAGAGTAGCTAAAAAATGGAGCAAGCTCGCTACAGAGCCGGTTCGCTAAATTGAGCAGAATACAGTTCAAAGTATTCATCCCTTATCGCTTTCAGTTCGATTAAACTGGCGACCTTTGAGAATTTGATGCGAAGGTGTTTCCCACGGTGCAGGCCTTTGCTGTAGGCCATCAATCGTGACCGGAAGTACTGCATAGCGAAGTTTTCCGCAGAAAATTTCCCTGATTCTACCAACATGGTAGCGTGGTGAACAATAAGGTCCCACTTCTCCTCGATAGACGCTGGTTCTGGCTGGGTTCCAGTCTTCAGATACTCTTTCGCCTCCCGAAAGACCCAGGGGTTCTGCATTGCCGCTCGCCCAATCATTACACCGCTAACGCCAGTTTCGGCACGTCGCTTTTCCACATCAGCCCCGCAAGATATATCGCCATTTCCCACTACAGGAACGGCGACAGACTGGCTGCATTCGTCAATAACATCCCAATCCGCTTCACCGCTGTAGCCCTGAGATCTGGTTCGGCCATGGATCGAGATCGCTTGAATACCCGAATCTTCAAGAATGCGACAAACTTCGGGACCATTGATCGAATCAAAATCCCACCCAATCCGGATCTTTGCAGTCACAGGAACACGATCGCCAACTGCCTTCACCATTTCGGTCGCAACTTGCTCTAACAATGGGCAATCCCGCAAAAGCGATGAGCCTCCATTTTTAGAAACCACCTTATTTACCGGACAGCCAAAATTGATGTCGATGAACTCGGGCTGCTTCCAATCAATGATTTTGCGGGCTGCCTCGCCCATTCGTTTTCCATCGGCTCCGAAAAGTTGAATTCCGACTGGCCGCTGCGTTTCTTCGAACTCCGTGTATTTACGAGTCCGGTCATCCGCCTGAATAATTCCTTCCGCAGAAACGAATTCAGTCACCATCACATCAGCGCCCAGTTTCTTGCAAATATTCCGAAAGATCACATCGGTTACGCCGGCCATAGGAGCCAGATACAAAGGGAACTGATCGTTTTCGAACCAGGGAAGCATGAGTTTGAAACTTCCGAAAAAGTCAGGGCAAATCGGATATTTTCAAAGAATTTCAGTTTCCCAAACGTTCTGCTACACGGTAGCTTTCGCCTTTTCCTTCTATGAAGATCCTGGACCGATACATAGGCAAACAAGTCTTTGTCGCTTCGTTATTTGCGATCCTGATCATCATTGTAATTCTGGTGCTAGGGAATGTTTTTCAGGAGATTTTACGGGAGTTGGCTAAGCGTCCGGATTTGAGCCTGGCTTTCGTTCTACGGTTCATTTTGCTGGTGATACCCATTTCTCTAAGCTTAGCCGTTCCGTTTTCTTTCTTAACCGCAATCCTTCTGGTGTTTGGACGATTATCTGCGGATAGCGAGTTCGTTTCTATGCGAATGGCTGGGCTAAGCATGTGGCGAATCTGTCTTCCAATTGCCTGGATATCGCTCTTTTTCACCGGGCTTTGCGGCTGGATCAATGCGTCCGTTACTCCTGCGGCAAAGATGGAGATGGAAGGGATGAAAGATACCCTCATCAACTACATCAAAAGAGATCCGATGCTGATTTTTCCAGATGGGAAGGTGATGAAGGACTTACCCGGCCATCTGGTGTGGGCAGAAAAAAAGGAAGGGAAACTAAAAAAGTTTCAGATGGTGAAAATGAAGAATGACGAGCCTGAAGCTCTTGCAATAGCGCAGTCATCTGAGGTTTCAGTCGATCTTGATGGTGAAGAGCCACAACTTCTCATGAGGTTGAGCCATGTGAACCTAATGGTGAAAGGTGAAGATGGTTCTTTTATGGAATCGGCCCAGCCGATTTTTATGAAGGATGCTGATACCGGCTTTTCTTTAGCCAAATACAAAGGCAAAGGCGACGAAGTTAAGGATCAGCCTGAAAACCTTGGACTAAAGAGCTTGCTTTCGAAACTCAGAGATCGAGCCGTTTCTCCTGAAATGCGTTCTGAATATCGGACCGAGCTTAGCACGAGATTCGCCTTCTCAGTCTCCTGCATTGCTTTTGCTCTGGTTGGCATTCCGCTGGGAATCACAGCGCAACGCAGGGAGTCTACCATGGGGTTCATCTATAGCCTTTGCATTGCCGTGACGTATTATGTCCTGCTGATTACTGCTCAGATGATGAAACAGAAAGAGGAAATGTATCCTCACCTACTCGTCTGGATTCCGAACGTTCTGATTATCGCGTTAGGCCTTGTGATGTTCTGGCGACTAAGTCGAAAGTAGTGGATTCCCTTAGGTCTGGCGGAAAATCTTTTCTGCTGGCAGATGTTGGTTCAATCTGCCTTCTACAAAACCTGACAATTGCTCTTCAATCTCCCGCGGGTAGCTCATTTGTCCACTCTGCAACTCCATTTCTTCAAGGGCAAACAGAGGATCGTGCGGGTATAATTTGACGATGCGCTCATACATTGATTTAGGAAATCTCATCGACCCCAATGTCACTGAATGGATCGAGGAAGAGGGGAGGCTAGCCAAAATTTTATCAAGAAACTCCCCATAGACTTTCTCGAACTTTGGCCACGGCAGCAGAGGGTCCAATCGTAATCCGACCATCCAACCCTGTTGGGTCAACGACCTAACCCTGTTAAGTCTCTGCTCCAGAGGCGGAGCACCGATTTCAACTTCCCGGCTAATTACCCCAGGAGAAAGGGTAAAAGCAGTGATGATGTTTGGGGAGGGGGTAAAGTTCTCGAGAACGGATGTATTCAGGCTTTTCGTGCGCAACTCGAGCTCCACTTCCGGTCGCTGTTGAAAAAAGGGAACAAACTCCGCTGCAAAGTTTGTCAGGCTCTCAAACACAAGAGAATCACAGTCGTAGCCGGAAAAGAAGCAGACCGGACCATTTGCTTCCAGGATCGCTTCATTAATCTCAATTTGAAAATCCTCGAAGTTTACAAACGAGACATAGTTTGCGGATCGAAACATCCCCTGTAGGAAGCAGTATCTGCAATCATACAGGCAATTCAGCATATGGCTGAAGTAGAAGTTCTCCTTCCGCCCGATTGAGTAACTCGAGGGTGTCGGCAGGACTTTCCTGCCATGTTTCTTTGCCAGAATCAGTGATGGACGCTTCTTTTGTAGCCGGAAGTTCTGTTGGTGAGGGTTGAATACTTCCGTGTAAACGTCGCAGTCGATAATAGTAGAGCGGGGATACCGCTTTAGTATTGCTGCTGTCCTTGGATGCTCCCGAACTTCTCTTTCGACGTATATCGTATCCATTCAGCCAGCCATCAGGGTAGTGATGATCTCCCGGATGAAAGCAAACATGAAGAACCAAGAGAGAACATTGAGCAGCAAAACGATTCCGACCGTCGCTATGACAAGTATCACCGGCCACCATCCTCCACTGGCCTGAGCACCATCCTCACTATCCAGAAACTCATTGAGCATTCTGTAGTTTTTACTGTTCGACTTGAACCACGCAGAAAATAAGTCGCCAATCACGGGTATGGTGCCAACTCCCGCATTTACAATCATGTTAGCACCCATACGAAGCAGCGTTTTGAAGGGGATTCCTTTTTTCGTCGCCTCTCCTAAAACAGTCGCACCCATGAGGGTCGCAATCGTTTCGCCACCCCAGGGAATCAAACCAATAATCGGATCAAGACCGAACCTGATTTGCGTTCCGGGAATCCGGATACACTCGTCGAGCAGCCAGGATATACGCTTTGAGCTTTTCGCTCTCTCGCGCAGAACGCCTTTAAGATCGTTTTCTTTCGAATTCTGCTCTCCAGCCTCGTTCATTCTGCGATAACCTAAAAGGCTGATGCGGAAATCTTAATTTCCATAAGCATCTGAGCGTTGGATTCGTAACGCTCCATACATTTTAGAAGCCATTCCATACCATCAACCGGCTTATAGCCCCCAAGCCCGCGTCTCAAAACGTAAACCTTCTCGAGAACGTGAGGTGGAAGGAGCAGCTCTTCCCTTCGGGTTCCGGATTTATGAATATCAACCGCAGGATAGACGTAGTTTTGAGCGATTTGACGGTCCAGTACTAGCTCCATATTGCCGGTACCTTTGAACTCCTGAAAGATCGCATCGTCAGCCTTGCTGTTAGTCTGAATCAATGCTGTTGCAACAATTGTAAGCGAGCCCGCTTCCCGGGTGTTTCTTGCAGCGGCAAAAATTCTTCGCGGTATCTCCAATGCACCAACAACCAGACCGCCGCTTGCGACGCCACGTTTTCCTCCTCGCATAGCTGAGTTAAAAGCCCGGGCCAGACGGGTAATGGAGTCCATTAAAACGAACACATGTTCACCGGCCTCTACCAAGCGTTTAGCTCGCTCAATTGCCAGCAAAGCGATTCTGGTATGATCTTTCGCGTGCGCATCGTTTGAGCTGGAGAATATCTCCGCATTCGGAAAAGAACGCTTAAAGTCAGTTACCTCTTCGGGTCGCTCATCGACCAACAAAATAATCAGATGAACCTCTTCCTCGTAATTCTCTTCCATCGCTTCCGCGATATGATGGAGCAAGGTTGTTTTTCCGGTTCTTGGAGGAGCCACGATTAATCCCCGCTGACCACGACCGATCGGAGCCAACATGTCGATAACTCTTGTTGTGGTTCGAGTCGGGGTAGTTTCCAACTTAAAGGCTTTATTCGGGTTGATCGCAGTTAGCTCTTCAAAATAGGGAAGACTTTGATATTCCTCAGGCTCTTTGCCGTTGATTTCGAGCAACTCTACCAGCTGCGGACCCCTGACACCTTGCTTGGATACACACTTCACCCACATGCCGTCACGCAGACTGTACGAGCGGACTACTTCAGGAGTGATAAAGACATCGTCTTTCGGCGACTGCTGAAAATTTCTACCCCGATCTCGTAAAAACCCGAATCCTTTCGGAGAAATCTCGACAAGACCTTCGATTTCAAGTGGAGGTGCAGCGTCGAGGATGGCAGCCTCTTCTTCGCGCTTCTTCTTCCTAGCCTCTTCCCGTTTCTTTTTGGCTTCCTCCCGTGCTTTTTTAATCTCTTCAGGCGATCTTTTCTTTTTGGGTTCCTTCTTTGAACCTGTCTTTCTCACTGCGGATTTACCTGAAGGTTTTTTCAGCTTCGGTTTTCGCTGACCTTTTGTTTCCTCAAGAGGGAGTTCTTGCTGCGAAGAGTCACCTGGAACTTCGCCGGGAGACGACTTCTTTTCTTTCGCAGGAATAAATTGAAATTTAACAGTTTCTTCGCTCATCGAGGAAAACGGTGGTAGATCGCTTTTTTGGGGGGATCGATCAAGACACCAAATCGGGTGTTGGACGATAAAATCTTGAGAAAATAGGAAATAGGCAAACGATTGCCGAATTGATTTACTTACGCTCGCGCAAGTTAGTCCCGGCGAAATTTTACAGCCGTTATGGAAGTCGCAATAGAATCAGGCGAATGCCAGACCAAGGCTCCCGGGACTTCGTAAGGATGTGCTTGCTTTCGCATAAGCGCAAGTGTTTTTTCTCCATGGTAACATGCGTAGTCTGCTAAAATTTTCTGGTTTGTTGAGTCGGAAATGGTAACGTTTCCGCCATGGCCGAGACTCTCTCTACGGAGCTATCTTCAGACATACAAACACGTAGAACTTTTTTGGCAGGGGCCTCTCATACGGTCGTAGGAAGCTCCATTTTGACAGGATTTTCTACAATTGTCGCAAACGAAGCAGGTTCACGGGATGCCAATGCTCTTCCTCGTTCAGAGATGTTGGTTCTGCGACTCTATGAAAGCTTGAGTGAGCATCAAAAAAATAAAGTCGTAAAACCCTACGACCATCCTCTTCGAAGTCGAGTGGAGAGCAGCTGGCATATTATAGACGAGCGGGTAGGGGACCTTTTTGACCGAAGCCAGCAACTGCTGATCCGGGAAATTTTTATGAGCCTTCACAGCCCGGAGTTCCGAAATAAGACCTGGGATCAGTTTGTTCACGACAATAAGACCAGCAAAGCAAAGACGCCCGACGACGTATTTGCTACGGCTTCGATCGCTATTTTTGCAACACCCAACCTGGACAAGGTAGAATTTGTGTTTACTGGAAGACATTGCACCCGCCGCTGTGATGGGAATGCCCAGCCGGGCACTGCGTTTGGAGGGCCGATGTTTTACGGGCACGCCGCCGGGGGCTATTACGAAAAGCCGGAACACCCGGGGAACGTTTACTGGTTTCAGGCAAAACAGGTAAACGAACTCTATCAGAAGCTGGAGGCTGACCAGCAAAAGAAAGCAGTTTTGGAAAACAGTCGTGGAGAAGATGGAACTCGCACTGTCAGTTTGCGCGACAAAGGCTTTGAGGGGTTGGCGACGTATGATATGTCACCCGAGCAAAGAAAAGAGCTGCTCCGTGTTATCGAGGCTTTACTACTGCCATTTCGAGAGGAAGACCGAATGGAAGCACTTCGAATGATCGAGGCTCAGATCACAGAGTTGTATCTGACGTTCTACAGAAAGGAAGATGTTGGAGAAGACGGTATTTGGGATACCTGGCAAATTGAGGGCCCCTCAATGCTATGGTACTTTCGGGGTGCACCTCATGTTCATTGCTGGGTCCATGTAAAGGAGCCGGCTCTCGCTTAGTCTATCGCTGCTTCTTCAATTTCCTGCTTGTAGCCCGCAAGCGCTTCCTTGATTTCAGTTGCAACGTTTCCGTAGACCGTAGCAAAGGGTGGGACGAACCACGGGTAGGCCCCGATCACATCATGGAGCACCCGGATTTGTCCATCACAGCCAGCACCGGCACCTATTCCTATGGTGGGAACCGATAGTTCTTTGGTAATTCTTTTTGCCACAGGAGCTACTACGCTCTCCAGGACGATCGCAAAAACTCCGGCGCTTTCCAGAGCAAGCGCAGCTTCAACCAAACGATCAGCCTCCTGGTCCGTTTTGCCCTTCTTTTTGTATCCGCCTTCTTCGCGAACCCGCTGTGGGAGCATTCCTAGGTGACCCATCACGCAAATATCCTCCGAACAAATTGCCCGGATTTTCTCCACCTGTCCGAATCCGCCTTCTAATTTTACTGCACCTGCTCCTGCATCAATGAGTTGGCGGGCACTTTCCACCGCTTCTTCTGGGTCACGGTAGGTATTGATGGGAAAATCCGCAACTACCAGAGCCTTTTTGGCAGCGCGGGCCACCATACTTGTATGATATTTGATGTGTTCCAGCGTGACTGAAGTGGTGTCAGGATTCCCAGCGACCACCATCCCCAAAGAATCACCAACCAGAAGAACCTGAAAGCCGGCTTCTTCAGCCAACCGCGCCGATGGGTAATCATAAGCTGTAATGGCAGAAACGGGTCGTCTAAGTCGAATGCTGCTTTTCTCGGGCATAGGTGAAACTAGTTGGTGAAAGGGCAGGGGAGAAAGGAATTCTAAAAAAACGTTTGATAATTATTATAATTATCATAAATTATCTACGTGCTGGATTTTCCGGCTCAACACGAAACAACAGAGCTAACAAACAGACGCGCTTCCTTCACTTGGGATGGCTTGTCGATGTGGCTCCGGCCCTAGATGACACAATATTTTCACCCAGACAACCTTTACGCATGTGCTGCAGTCTTTGAAAACAAGACGCATCACCCAAAGGCGATTCTTCTCCATCAACGATACGATGAGAGAAAAAAAGTTCCTAAGCCGAAAAGTCGGAAAGGTAGAAAAACTTCACCCTCAGCGCCAATGCGTGCCCCGGCAACACCCCGGTTCACCGCTGCATCGGCGTAAAACCCAAACACTTTTGCATCCCTAATCTTCAAACTATACCGAGAAAGCCCAACCATGCAGTTTGGGGAACATGGCCCCTACAGTCTGCATGATGTGCGCCTGCTGACCGCAGGAGAAACACAACGAAACAAACAGACAGACCAATTTGTCCCAGGTGGACAATGGTGAAGATGGATGCATGAGGCGGGACCGCAAGGTCCCGCCTCAATCTTTTTCAGACCGAACACTTTTTTTCACGCGGCCGGAGCCGGAAACGATCAAGGTAATCTCTCCTTTCACCTTTCGTTCCAAAGGAAATTCTGCAGAAAGATCAGATGCTGTGCCTCGATGGAAGGTCTCAAATTTCTTCGTCAGCTCCCGGGCGATACAAATCTTCCTTTGCGGATCCAAATCTGCGATTGCAGCGACGCTTTTAGCAATTCGGAACGGAGATTCAAAATACACAGAGGTATGGCGGCGCAGGATAGCTTCCTCAAAAGTCTTCGTTCTCCGACCTGATTTAACAGGTACGAAGCCGCCAAAGTAAAAGGAATCAGTTGGCAGCCCGGAGCCTGCTAACCCTGTGATTACAGCAGATGGTCCAGGAAGCACTTCAATTGGAATATTTGCTTCAATGCATTGAGAAACCAGTCGATAACCCGGATCCGAGATAGTGGGAGATCCAGCATCGGACAAGATCGCGAGTTGCAAATTCTCTCTTTCGAGACGTTCTACCAACTGAAGAGAGCGCCTTTGCTCATTACGATCGTGAAGAGAAGTCAACTCTTTGCCAGTGATATCGTAGTGCTGAAGCAGCCTAAGAGAGTGTCGCGTATCTTCACATGCAATTAAGTCTGCCGACTGCAATGTTTCTACTGCACGGTAAGTAATATCGCCCAAATTGCCGATTGGGCTGCAAATAAGAAACACCCGACTTGTCGCCATCACTCCAGGCGAACTACCAGCCGTTACTAAGCTGGGAAACCAATTTTCCTGCAGCATCCTCTGAGGCTACAGAAAGAGCGTTTCGTTCACTGATTTGGAAGCTCGGATCAACAAACTGAATTGTAGACCCTACAACCCGCCCAGGTCGGCTTAACCCTGCGTTTTCATTGTTGTTGTTCCGGTCGGCACCCGCCGTCGCATCAATTGTGGAAGCATACTGTATCCTCTCGCCAGTGACTGGATCTTCCAAATGCCAATAAACATCGAGATAAAGATTCAGCTCACGGGAGCGAAGTGTATCCGTCCGAACCGCACGAAGTTGTCTCTTTCTAACCTTGGAAATCCGCCCCACAAGGATCGCATCACATTCCGCTTTTGTGGTCACTTTATAAGTCCCATCGACATGAAGTTTCTTCAGAACGGCATTGGTGACCAAACTCGATAACCTTGGCTCTAGCGTGTCATTCGCAAAGATCGGCACATGAATCTTGGAAATATTCGCATAAACCGAGGGCTTCACAGAGCCCACTTGGTAGCCAGCGCAACCGCTGACAAAGAAACCAATCGCACAAGCGGTCAGGAGCAGAAAATTCCAGAAATGCCTCATAGATTTAGGACGAAACCGTCCGTATCCGAAATTATTCGGTTCTCGGCGAAACACAAACAGGAAAACGCTCTTAATTCGTTGCCTCTGGCACTGGAGTGACAGCGTCGGTTACGGAATCAACAGCCTCTTCCGCCTTCTTACGGCCAAATTTAAAAAGATTTCCAGCCTTCTTTCCCGCTTCTTTCACTGGCTCCGGAGCGGGGGCTTCCACCGCGACTCCGGCAGCTTGAGCGCTATCGATTGCATTCAATCGGCTTTGCGCCTTCCCGGCCCATTTGCTGTTCGGTTGCTTCACTACTTCGCGATAGTAAACCTTGGCAGCCTCCGGTTTACCGCTTTTCTCATAAAATGTGCCGGTGTTGTAGAATTTTTCCATGGAACGCTCCTCGATAGCGTCCAGACCGGCTTTCACTTCCTGAGCACGCGCATCATCCGGATTTTGCGTCATAAAATCGAGCCCTGCCTCTACTTGTGCTCGGTCTTCGACTGGACTGTTCGATTTCTCGGCCTTTTGACCACGCAGTTCAAAAATCTCATATTGCGCTTCTGACGCTTGCTTTGTGTTCGGATAGGACTCAACAACCTTTTGGTAAGCAACAATTGCTTCTAAAGTCGATCCCTGGCGGGCGTGAATTCTTCCGACATTCAATTGAGACTTGGGGGCATATTCCGAAAATGGAGCGTTTTTCGCGATTTGCTGAAACATTTCAATCAATTTTGAAGGCTGAACCGCTGCACCCATGCCAAGAAATCCTTTCTTGTCGGAATTTCGCAATGCTTCAGCAATTGCATACTGCCGTTGAAGTGACTCAGTAAAATGCGGTGAATTGCGATATTCAGTCATGACCACCTGATACTCATCAAAAGCATCCTTAGGATCTCCAGAGCGCTCACGAATTTGAGCCGACCGAAACAGCGCTTCTCCTGCTTCCTCAGTTCTTGGATAATTTTTGTAAACCGACCGATACGTGTCACGCGCCGATTTCGTCTTTCCTGCCTGTTCCTGCCCTTGAGCCTTCTGCAAAAGTGTAGCCGCAGCTCCTTGCTGGCTGGCCAACTCCTGTGAGTTAACCTTTTTATTGCCATTAAACAATCCCTTTAGAAATGCGTGCGACGAAACAGGAGCCACTGTGATTGCCACAGCAACCCAAATCCATGAACAGTTAAACAACGGAGAAAAAGATCTCTTCATAAGTGCGTATCTCGAATGTAGGAGGAAACAAGCTTGGACAGAAAATCAAAAAATCAAAAAATTCACCAGTCCAAAACATTCCCCGTGGAACAAACCCTTACAACGACAGCACACTGTTAAATATTAGCACCAATAAAGGTAACTCCACATAACTTCCTACAATATATGTAATGTATAATGGTAAGGTGTTGGTTTCAATGGATTATAGTGGCTATGAGATGAGCCGTAACCCCCTTATTATCAGGGCTCATAGGGCTTTGCGATTTTTTCTCGCAGCATCTTCTCATTCAGATTCTCACCGTCACAGAACAACACAGCCAGGTATCGGCCAAAGCTGCCGGTCTCATCTTTTATTGTGCTGATTGTGATTTCGCCGTCAAGATTTGATTCCAGCCACGCTTTTGCAGCTTGGCCTTTTTCTTTGGATTCCCCTCGTAGCTCTGGCGTGTTGATACCGTAAAGCCTCAAGGTTTCGACTCGGTGCGTATCAAAGCCAAGGTCGATTCGTGCCTCTACCGTGTCGCCATCTATCACCCGTAAGATTTCCGCTCCGTAATAATATCTTTCCCCTGGTAGAAAATCGAAAGGCTTGCCGGTGGTTAGCCTTGGCCGACGGCTTAGAAAAAGATAAACCAGAACCAAAACACCGGCAGTATTCGCTACCGCCAGGGATATAAGAGCGAATTCCATGACTACTGGCGCTTTTAAAAAATGGCTCCTCAGGTTGGGTTCGAACCAACGACCTAGTGGTTAACAGCCACCCGCTCTACCGCTGAGCTACTGAGGAATGTTTATTGCCGCGACGACTGTGCCAACGGCGAGGCGAGAATTTGCTGGAATTATGGTCGTTTTCAAGGGGAAATTTTACAGAAAACTGTATTTTTTTCTACGGATTGTCTTGTGTAGACCAATCGGATATAACCTCATTGATAACCTTCTTATAGCCACGGTCACGATTCTTGCTCTCTGATCTCTACTTGACCAATGCTTATCAGCCGTGTTGCGTCGGGATTTATGACCCGCATTTGCGCAGACACAGGCGGAACGTTCACTGATTGCTGGGGCTTCGGGAAAGCGGTTGGAGATACGCCGAGGCAGGTTAAGGTTTTGTCCTCCGGGAGGCTAAAACTGCGTGTGATCCGCTGGCGATCTGATACGGAATGTGAAGTTTCGATCCGTGATGCCTGGAAGGTGCCGGATGGGTTTTTTGTAGGTTTTTACGCATTTTCCGGGAAAAACCAATGCAAAGTATCAGCTCATGCAGGCAGCCAAATTACTTTGGATGCCCCTTTAGGTCAGGGCTTTGTTTTAGAACTTTCCTCTGCTGAAGAAGCTCCCATCCTTGGCGCACGGCTTTTAACCGGGACCGGACTTCATGAGGAATTCCCCTCTCTGGACTTTCGTTTGGCTACCACTCGTGGCACGAATGCACTGCTCGAGCGGAAAGGCGCAAAGGTCGCATTTTTTGTGTCAAATGGCTTTGCTGACTTGTTAGAAATTGGGGACCAGCGGCGACCTGATCTGTTTGCTCTTCAACACCACAAAAGACCTTTGCTTAGTTCTGCAACTATCGAAGTTGATGAGCGCTTGGACGCTTCCGGCGCAGTGCTCAAGCCCTTCGATAGTGAAGGTATTAGGAAACAAGCGCAGGCATTACTGGATTCGGGGATTCGCAATGCAGCTGTCGCGCTACTCCACTCCTATCAGAATCCCGTTCACGAAATACAGCTGCAGGAACTACTGCTCAAACTTGGTTTTGATCACGTTTCAATCAGCTCAGAGCTGGCACCTTTGATCAAACTCCTTCCGCGTGCTGAAACTGCTGTGGTTAACGCGAGCCTGCATCCGGTGATGCAATCATTTCTGGATTCGATTCGGAAATCATTGGGCGATCAAGAGTTCTTGACGATGACTTCTGCTGGAGGGCTAGCCGACCGCGCCTCGTTCCACCCGAAAGATTCCCTTTTGTCTGGTCCCGCCGGAGGCGTTGCCGGAGCGGCTGCTATTGCAGAGCAATTGGGAAAACAGAGGATCCTCACCTTTGATATGGGAGGTACTTCGACAGATGTTGCGCGGTATGATGGCGACTTCGTTTATCAGTTCGAGCAGATTGTAGGAGATGCCAGACTGCTTTCTCCCGCTTTAAAGATAGAGACAGTGGCCTCAGGCGGTGGATCCATATGTTATTGGAGTGAGGGCGGGCTACGTGTAGGGCCGGAATCTGCCGGCGCCTTCCCCGGGCCTGCCTGTTATGGCAATGGTGGCCCGCTGACTATTACCGATGTAAATCTTCTACTGGGAAGAATTGATCCGGAAAACTTCGGTATTCCAATTAGCGATCAGAATATCCTACAGGCAAATCAGGCTGCCTTGAGCCTGCAAGTTCAAGCCGGAGTCCCCGGGGATAACATTGATAAGGAATTTCTTCACGGTTTGCTCGAGATTTCCGTAGAGCAGATGGCAGATGCCATCCGCACGATTTCGATTCGAGAAGGAGCTGACCCAGCTGGTTATAGCTTGCTGGCATTTGGCGGTGCCGGCCCTTTACATGCTTGTGATCTTGCTGAGAGATTAAATATCACCGAGATCATTGTCCCGGCCGAAGCTGGATTGCTCAGCGCCTTTGGACTCGATAAAGCAACAGTGGAACGGTTCGCCGAGCGACAGGTCCAGCGCATCCTTGATTTTGATCCAGCAAAGATCATCGCTGAAGTTGAGGCAGATGCGGCAGCTCAACTGAAGTCAGCCGGCTTCGATGGGGAGATTCGCAGGACCTTGGCAGAAGTGCGCTGGCATGGTCAGGATTCGACTCTCACGCTTCCAATCCCGAAAGACGGCGATGTGCAGGGAGCATTCGTATCCGAGTATGAAAAAGTCTTTGGCTATCGGCCAGAAAGCGATCGACAAGTGGAACTGGTTAGCTTACGAGCGATTGCTTCGACAGGTAATCCTGAGAAGTTCACCCCTGTTGAATCAGTTGACCTAACAGGGTTACCTCTTCGACCTAACCCTGTTGAGTCAGCGTTTCTCGATCGGAGTGAATGTCAGGTGGGCGAGAAGATCACTGGTCCAATTGTAATTCAAGATCAGTTCAGCACATTTTTCCTGAACAAGGGATGGACTGCAACTGTCGCCGGAAACGGGGCAATCCTGGCAAAGAAAGAAAACGCTTTTCGAGCAAGCAGCTCGGTTTCAAAAGAGGTAGAGCGAGAGCTGTTTCGGCATCGGTTTGAAAACGTTGTGACCGAGATGGGAGCTATGTTGAAGCGCTCAGCGATTTCTACCAATGTCAAAGAGCGGGAAGACTATTCCTGCGCCCTGTTAAATGACCGTGGGGAACTTATTTCCAATGCACCGCATATCCCAGTTCACCTCGGTGCTATGGGCTTGTGTGTGCGCGAAGTAGTTCAAAAACTGACTCTACATCCAGGCGATACAGCTGTTACCAATCATCCGGGGATCGGAGGCTCTCATCTTCCGGATGTGACGGTAATCACCCCGGTCTTTTCCGGTGACGAATTGATCGCCTATGTGGCCAACCGGGCTCATCACGCAGAGATCGGAGGGATTACGCCAGGTTCCATGCCCCCTGCTGCTCGTAGCCTGGAAGAAGAGGGCGTTGTCATTCATCCAACACTATTAGTTCGGCAAGGAAAACTTGAGATTGAGCGTATGGAAGAGGTTTTATCAGAGGCCCCATACCCTACCCGCAATCGGGCCGACAACATCGCAGACCTCAATGCACAGCTGGCGTCAAATCAACGCGGTGTCGATATCATCCAGAATTTGGTATCAGCAAACGGTGCAGCAAAAGTGAAACACCACTTGAATTCGCTCCGGAGCGAGAGCACGAAAGCCCTACGGGCGCATTTGGATAACTCCAAATTCTCAGCCAATGCGACTGATCAATTTCTCGATGATGGTAGTCGAATTTCGGTTTCTGTGGTGGCCGGAGCAGCGGAGGGATTAGTGATCGATTTCACCGGCACCTCCCTCTCCCATCCCGGTAACCTTCACGCCACACCGGCGATAGTTCGCAGCGCGATTTTGTATGTGCTGCGATTGTGGACTCAGAGTTCCCTTCCGCTCAATGAAGGTATTCTATCAGAGGTCGATATCAATCTACCCCGTTGTTTTCTCAATCCGGATTTCCCGGAAAACACCGATCAATGCCCGGCTGTAGTTGGTGGGAATGTGGAAACCAGTCAACGCATTGTTGACGCACTTATCGAAGTGCTTGGTCTGCAAGCCTGCTCCCAGGGAACCATGAATAATTTCATTTTCGGCAACGATCACTTCGGCTACTACGAAACAATCGGAGGAGGAGCCGGAGCAGGTGAAGGTTATGACGGTGCATCCGGTTTGCATACTCACATGACCAACACCGCAATCACCGATCCGGAAATTCTCGAAACCCGTTATCCGATTCGCCTGCGGGAGTTTGCCATTCGCAAAGACAGCGGTGGTTCAGGCAAATGGCGCGGCGGAGATGGCTTAGTCCGGGAAGTGGAGTTCCTCGAGGAATTGGAAGTTTCTCTGCT